>JANZZQ010000063.1 GCA_026419315.1 Armatimonadota bacterium
GAACAATTCAAAAAGTGTCAACATATTGGCATCAACTTTATCTTGTGCTTTTGCGAAACCTCAAGAATTTGAATTTTGCTTCAACGCTTCAATTGCTTCAGGTCGGAGGGCGATGTGTTGTTCTGCTAAGACTTTTTCGTCAACTGGTGTTGGTGCTCCAGTCAATGGGTCTTGCATTGTGCTGGTCTTAGGGAATGCGATAACCTCTCGGATGTTCAAGTAAGGCATTCCCGTTTCAGGAGAAGTCGCTTCGCAACCTGCGATGAGGGCGATAATTCTGTCAAGCCCAAGGGCAATTCCGCCGTGAGGAGGTGCGCCATACTCAAAGGCTTCAAGCAAAAAGTCAAATTTTCGCTTCGCCTCTTCTGGTGGCAACTCAATGGCTTGGAACACGAGTTCTTGAATTTCGCGCCTGTGAATTCGTATGCTACCGCCGCCGATTTCGTAGCCATTGAGCACGATGTCGTAAGCGTATGCTCGGACTTTGCTGAGGGGATGTTCTCGGTGACCTTTCGGGATTGGGTAGTTCGGGTCATTGAGGGCTTGAATGCCTTCCTTAAGCAGGGGGATGTCGTCTGGGTAAGGCGAAGTGAAAGGATGGTGTGAGGGCGAATACCTGTTTTCGTCGGCATCCCATTTGAGCAGCGGAAAGTCTGTGACCCAAAGGAATCGGAATTCGCTGCTATCTTGTGGGACCAAACCGAGTTGGCGACCGAGTTTCAACCTCAAATTGCCCAAAACTTCCGCCACAATTTCAGGTTCGTCGGCGACGACGAGAACCAAGTCACCTTGTTGAGCGCCACAACGCTCAAAAATCGCTTTCAATTCGGCATCGGTTAGGAATTTAGCAACCTGAGAACGGACCTCGCCATCGCCGAGAGCAAATGTTGCCAATCCTTTCGCCCCAAACCGCTTAGCAAATTCCGTCAAGTCCGACAAGTCCTTTCTTGAGGCTGAAGCCATATTTGGAACCCTAAGGGCTTTAACTTGCCCGCCTTTCATCACTGTCTCTGCGAAGGTTCTGAATTGACAATTCGCCACAATATCGCTTATGTCAACGAGCTCCATTCCGAACCTCAGGTCAGGTTTATCGCTACCGTAACGCTCCATGACCTCAGGGTATGTCAAGCGAGGGAAGGGAATGGGGATCTTTATGCCGACAGCTTTCTCGAAAGCGTATTGGAGCAAGCGCTCAACTGTGTCGTAAATATCATCTGCGGTCACGAAACTCATCTCTATGTCGATTTGAGTAAACTCAGGTTGGCGGTCGGCTCTTGGGTCTTCATCACGGAGGCACCTTGCGATTTGGAAATAACGCTCAACACCTGCAACCATCAGCAATTGCTTGGCAATTTGAGGGGATTGGGGCAAGACGAAAAACTTGCCTGGATGAAGTCGTGAAGGGACAAGGAACTCGCGGGCGCCTTCGGGAGTGTGTTTCCACAAAATAGGGGTTTCAATTTCCCAGAAACCGTTTTCGTTCATGAAATCTCTCACTGCCTTTGTAAAGCGGTGGCGTAATTCCAAAATGTCCCTCATCCGCTTGCGCCTCAAGTCCAAATACCGATGCTTAAGTCTGACCCATTCGTCAACCGAGATGTCGTCGGAAATGGGGAAAGGCAAGGGTTTGGCGTCATTGAGGATTTCCAAAGTTCTCGCGTGAACCTCAATTTCGCCGGTGAGCAATTTTGGGTTTTCCGTTCCAGGGGGTCTTCGGACAACTTCACCGGTGATCTTGAGCACCCACTCATTCCCGACCTCCCTTGCAGTGGAAACTACTTCCGTTGAACAAAACTGTGGGTCAAAAACACATTGAACGATACCGCTTCGGTCCCTCAAGTCAATGAACACAACGCCGCCATGGTCGCGAACCCTGTTGACCCATCCGCACAAAGTTACGGTTTGACCGATATGGTCTGGTCTCAATTCGCCGCAGTGGTGGGTTTTCAGCATGCCCGCTTCACCTTTCCCTTCAACGGTTTTTCTACTCCAGCGTTTCATCTTTCCGAATGAGCCGCCAAAATTTTGACACGATAAACCGCTCAAAGATGTCAGCAGAAAAACTCTCCGTGGAGGTGCAAATGTGAATGGGCGTGGACTCAATGTTGAGAGGAACGATGCGAATTAATGAACTCGGACACTTGGAAATCGGTGGATGTGATTGCGTTGAATTGGCAAAGCAATTTGGGACGCCACTTTACATCATGGACGAAACTTTAATTCGCGGAAATTGCAAGCGCTACAAAAAGGCTTTCGCCCAAAATTATCCCGCTGAATCAAGGGTTTGCTACGCAGGCAAGGCGTTCTTGACTTTGGCGATGTGTAGACTCATTGACGAGGAAGGGTTGTATCTCGATGTTGCATCTGGCGGGGAACTCTTTACTGCGCTTCAAGCGAAGTTCCCGCCAGAGAGAATTTACATGCACGGTAACTTCAAAACGGAAGAAGAGTTAGCGCTCGCAGTCAAGCACAAAATTGGCAGAATCGTGGTTGATTGCATGGAGGAGTTGGAGCGGTTGAACTCGATCGCTGAAAAGAATGGCACCGTCGCCGACATAATGTTGAGGTTAACTCCCGGAGTTGAAGCTCACACCCACGAATACATCCGCACAGGGCAAATCGACACCAAATTCGGTTTCCACATTGAAAACGGTTTGGCTTTGGAGGCGGTCAAGAAGGCGCTTTCCCTTAAACATTTGAGGCTTCATGGCTTCCATTGCCACATCGGTTCGCAAATTTTTGAGACGGAGCCATACCGAATTGCAATTGAGCAAATGTTCTCGTTCGCTGAAATTGTCCGCTCCGAGACCGGTTTTGTTATGAGGGAGTTGAACTTAGGCGGAGGTTTAGGGGTTCGGTATGTTCCGGAAGACGACCCACCTAGCATTGAAGCCTTTGTCGCCTCGATTTGTGATGCGGTGAAAGAAAGCGCTTTGCGTTTCTCCTTCGAGCTTCCCATTCTGGCTGTTGAGCCAGGTCGCTCAATTGTGGGTGAGGCTGGGACGACCCTCTACACTATTGGAGTTGTCAAGGAAATCCCCAAAGTTCGGACATATGTTTCAGTTGATGGCGGTATGAGCGACAACCCTCGCCCCGCCCTTTACGGTGCTCGTTACTTCGCAGTCATTGCCAATAAGGCAAATCAAGAGCCAAACAGAATTGTGACTGTTGTCGGCAAACATTGCGAAAGCGACACACTCATAAAGGACATACCGCTCGCTGACCCTCAACCCGGTGACATTCTCGCCGTGTTCACGACCGGCGCATATCACTACAGCATGGCGAGCAACTATAACCGGTTCCCAAGACCAGCAGTGATTTTTGTCGAGGACGGGAAAGCAAAACTGGTTGTGCGGCGGGAGACTTACGATGATTTGCTGAGATGTGACCAAAATTGGGGCTAAAGCAAGTTCTCTACTTGAAAGTTCGCTGGTTCGCAGAAAAAGTCGAAACGCAATTAGGTGCCGCAGGTGGGTTCAGGGTGCAGAGCGTAAGGTGAAGCGTGAAGCAGTAACAACGACGTTTTGCGCCCCACAATTTCATGCCTCCTCGTTGATGCTTCATTGCTGACTTTGAACCTTACCAAATACAGCGGTAGCGAACAAGTGCAATTTTCGCGCGGTTAGGCAAATAGGAACCCAAAGCCCGATTATTTGAAATTAGGTGTTGGCAAAATTATATCGCAGCGATCTCCCGCTAACGGGAGGTGGTTGGTTGTGCCCAAAGCACAATACCTTGCTGACTTGAGGGTCGGCGATTATGTTGACACCGTCGTTGTTGTCAAGAGCAAGAAGCGAATCCCTTACCGAAGCCGACCTGGCTATTACTTGGCTTTCCTGCTGAAAGACAAGACAGGCGCCATTGAAGCCCGCGTTTGGGAAGATGCTGAACGGATTGACCACGAAATTTCAGAGAGGGATGTCGTTCGGGTGAGAGGCATCGTTGAACTTTACCAACAACTTCCTCAAGTTCGCGTCGCAAGCATTGAGAAGGTTGAAGAAGGTGAATACGATTGGGTGGATTTGGTTCCGCGAACGGAACAGGACGTTGAAGCGTTGTGGCAAAAAGTGATGAAGGCGATTGAGAGTGTGAGGAACCAATACTTGAGCTCTCTGCTTCGCTCCTTCTTTGAGGACCCAGAATTTGTCAATGCCTTTAAAAACGCCCCAGCGTCCCTCTACCTCCACCATAACTGGGTCGGCGGTTTAATTGAGCACATTTGTTCCGTTTTGGATTTGGCTGAAACGATCTGTCAACATTACCCGGAAATTGACAGGGACTTGCTCATAACGGGGGTGCTACTTCACGATGTCGGGAAGTTGAGGGAATATTCGTGGCAGGCAGATATTGACAGAACCGACGAGGGAAGGCTGCTTGGACATTTGGTTCTTGGGGATGAGATGGTGACGGAAAGGATCAAACAAATCCCCAACTTCCCGCCTGAACTTGCGATGAGGGTTAGGCACATGCTGATCAGCCATCACGGGGTTGGTGAATGGGGATCGCCGCGCCCGCCCATGACCCTTGAGGCAGCAGCCCTTCATTTCCTTGAGTTTGCCGATGCTCAATTGCGAAAATTTGCAACGGTCTTGAAAGAGCGGCGTGAGCCGGAAAGCGCGTGGACAACTTACGAACGGACTTTGGGAAGAAGGTTGTTCGCTGGCTACCCCACAGCTGCACCGACGCCCTCAGAAGAGGTCACTTCAACTCAGATTCCTACAGCGCTAGAGCCTTTGCCGTCCCTTGACGAGGTCCCCACTATACCTTCTGAATTGGAACTACTCCCGAACGAGCTGGAAACCTTGACAGCAGAATTGTCGGAACTGCCTTCCGAATTGACGGAGTTGCCGGAACCCCCTGAGCTTCTACCCTTGACAGAAACCGAGGAAGAACAGCCGCGAAAGAGAAAGCAAAGACGCATCGTGGAACCCCCGGAGGAAGGAAAGTTGCCCTTGTGAAAACGAAGATTTGTCAAGGTGATGAGAATGTGGGAACGACACATGTGGAAGCAAGTGGATTGGTTGCTGCTGACAGTCACGGTTCTGCTTCAAGCCATTGGGTTAATAGCACTCGCCAGCGCCACCTACTCTTCGGGCTTGACAAAAGTTTTAAGGCAAACAATTTGGATGCTTATTGGATGGGTTGTTTTCTTCGCTGCCCTTCGCACCGACCACCAACTGTGGATGCGGTGGTCAAGCTGGATTTACTGGCTCAATCTTGCCTTGTTGGTTTTGGTTCTGGTTTTAGGCCACGAACAGTATGGTGCGCAAAGGTGGCTGAAAATAGGAAGCGTGACCATCCAACCGTCAGAGTTTGTGAAAGCAGCGATCATAATAACCCTCGCCACTTTCATCGCCGAACATCGCGAGCGACTATTGACAGATTTTCGGGTTTTCGTCCGGACCGGTTTGCATGTTTGTCTTCCCTTGGCGTTAGTTTTTCTGCAACCGGATCTGGGGACATCTTTGGTTTTGCTGGCAATTTGGCTTGGCATGATGTTTTTTGCGGGCGTCCCCATCCGTTGGCTCGTCGCGACGGTTTTGGCAGGCTTGACACTTTTTGCGATTGGGTGGCACAAGGGTGCCGTAAAGGACTACCAGAAGCAACGGCTCATCGCCTTCATTGACCCTTACTCAAGGGCGAACAAAGAGGGCTATCACGTCATTCAGTCCCAGTTGGCTATTGGCTCAGGGGGATTGGCAGGCAAAGGGCTATTCAAGGGGAGAATGGGTAAATTGGGTTTTGTGCCAGCTCAGCACACCGATTTCATCTTCACGGTCGTCGGTGAAGAGGGAGGATTCCTCCTTGCTTGCACAGTGATCATCTTGTTTGCGACGTTGCTTTGGAGGCTATTGACAATTATGTTGGAAACTGAAAATTTATTTGGTGCGTTGGTTTTAGCAGGAACTTTCTGCTTTTTCGCAACTCACATCTTTGTCAACATTGGGATGACTTTGAGGCTCATGCCCATAACCGGTTTACCGCTCCCGTTTTTCAGCGCTGGTGGGAGCAACCTCCTGGTGTGCTATTTTTTGTTGGGTGTATCGCAAAGCATTGCGGCGAGAAAGAAGCGTTTGGTTTTCGGTTAAGAGTTTTTTGTGGCCGCCTTAAGGAAACCTTAAAAAATGGCGGCAAAATCCGTTTTTCTGGTGGGGTTATGGGTATTTACAAACGCCGGAAGCGTGGTTATTATTTTTAGCGCTGATTCGAGTGCACCTTCAAAATTCGCTCCGACGAAAAAACGGCGCCTATTGACATCGCTCTCTCGAGTGGCTATAATTAACGTGCCACTTGAAGCACCTTGACAATGGAACAGTGCTGGGTGTGGGAGAAAGAGTGACAGGTGTTCGCTCGTGCTCCCATCCAGCAGAGAACCCGTCCACCCATCGCTTATTGCGATGGGTTGATTTAATTCTGCTGGAGAGTTTGATGGTGGCTCAGGGCGAACGCTGGCGGCGTGGATAAGGCATGCAAGTCGAGCGCAGGCTTGCCTACGGGTTTTGCTCGTAGGTAGGCGCTGAGCGGCGAACGGGCGAGTAATGCA
>JANZZQ010000064.1 GCA_026419315.1 Armatimonadota bacterium
TCGGAGATGTGTATAAGAGACAGGTATGGTCCTCGTAGAGCCGACGTGGGCGTAATAACTTGGGGATCAACCGCAGGTGCCGTCCGAGAGGCAAGCATACTGGCAGAACAAGAAGGAATTTCCGTTGCTGTCCTACATGTCTCAATGCTCTACCCCCTCCACAAAGGAATCGTCCGAAGGTTCATCTCGTCTATGAAACGCGTCCTCTTGCCCGAACTTAACTTCACTGGGCAGTTCGCTCACCTCGTCAGAGGGGAAACAGGTCTTGACGTGGTCTCTTACGCCAAAGTGACTGGAGTCCCGTTTAAGGTCCGTGAAATCCTCGAAGCAATCAAAGAGCTGGCTCGAGAAGTTGCTTATGCGAGGTGAATGAAAATGGCTGTAGGCGCAGAGGTCAGGGAACGTTACAAATCAGACTTGAAACCAATTTGGTGTCCTGGCTGTGGCGATTACGGCGTCCTCACCGCCACATTTATGGCACTCGGGAATTTGGGACTCAAACCCGAAGAGGTGGTTATCGTCTCGGGTATCGGTTGTTCTGGTCGGTTCCCCGCTTTCACTACAGCATACGGCTTCCATAGTCTGCACGGGCGGACGATGCCAGTGGCGTTGGGCATCAAAGCTGCTAACCCTAACTTGACAGTTATTGCAGTTGGCGGAGATGGCGACACCTTAGCAATCGGCGGCAACCATTTCATGCACGCCTGCAGGAGAAACATCAACCTAACATACCTTCTCCTTGACAATAACTTGTATGCCTTAACGAAAGGGCAGGCATCACCTACATCTCTGCCCTTTCAAACCACTGACTCAACTCCCTACGGCAGTTACGAGAATTACGTTGAGCCTTGCGCTTTGGCGATACTGTATGGCGCAACTTTTGTCGCTCGGGAATTTTCAGCCCGTGCCCGCAAGCTAGCAGAAGTGATCGTTCAAGCAATCCAACATCCAGGGTTCTCACTCGTCCACATCCTCAGTCCCTGCGTGACCTTCTTTGATACCTACGACTACTACAAGCAGCAGGTAAGGGAACTTCCTGCAGACTACGACCCCACGGATATGCACCTCGCTCTGAAATATGCGACCGACATGGAACACCGGTGGGTCGGCGTCCTTTACAAAACCTACAAGCCAACTTTCGAGGAGCGGGTGCAAGCCATAAAAGAGCAGGCTATGCAACGCTACCAGGGCGTGACCCTAAAAGAATTGTTGAATCGGCGGCGGGTCTGAACCGAGTGCTCATCAGTGCAGGTCAAAAAGCAAATTGAGAGCTTTGAGCACTACAAGGCTGCAGGTGAGGTTTATCCTGCTTCAAAGCAACCCATTCGCTCAAAGGTTTTAACCCGTAAGGATTAAGACCTGTCTAAACAAAGTTTAAACCTGTAGCTATCCCTGATTTTAGCCTGCTGGCTTATAGCATTCTGCGCCGTTGCCTTCAAACTTTTTAACAACAATGGCCTTTGGGGATGCAGGAAACTCTTGTCAATTTGGGACGAGGGGGATGCAAGCTTTCCTAAGATAAAGCTCCAAGGGCAACGCATTTGTTTTAAAAATCACATCGTATTGACAAAAAAGTATGAAAGTTATCTATTAGTGGAAGACTGGGTTAAACCCGAAAGGCAAGCAGGTATTAATACCGCTTTGGAGGTGATTTTGAATGGAGTGGTGCGATGAAACGATTGGGGTTGTCGGGCTTGGGTATGTTGGGTTGCCTTTAGCGATTGCTTTCGCGGAGAGCAATTCCACTGTTATCGGGGTTGATATTTCCCCGGAAAGAGTCAATCTTCTTCGGCGGGGGAAATCTTACCTGACAGATATCTCCGACGAAGATATTGCCTCTGTCCGGGAACGATTCTACCCCACAACCAGCTACGCCGACTTGCGGGAGTGCGACGCTGTGATAATTTGTGTCCCGACCCCTTTGGCTAAAACAGGTGAGCCTGACATTTCCTTCATCCTTTCCGCTGTGGAAAATTTCCGACCCTATCTTCGTCGTGGAATGCTTGTTGTTTTGGAGAGCACAACTTACCCCGGCACGACCGAGGAGTTGCTAAAGCCGATGCTCGAAGAGACTGGGCTTAGGGCGGGTATTGATTTCAACTTAGCTTTTTCACCGGAACGAATTGACCCATCAAACAAGACATGGACAATCCGAAACACCCCGAAAGTTGTCGGAGGCTTAACGGAAACTTGCACCAAACGAGCTTGCGCTCTTTACTCACGGGTTGTTGAAAAAGTTGTCCCTGTTTCCTCGCCGAAGGTAGCGGAGATGGCAAAGTTACTTGAAAACACTTTCAGGGCAGTCAACATCGCTTTGGTGAACGAGATGGCGATTTTGTGTAGAAGGATGGGCATTAGCGTTTGGGAAGTGATTGATGCGGCATCGACGAAACCTTTTGGCTTCATGAGGTTTGAGCCGGGACCCGGCATTGGTGGTCATTGCATCCCTATTGACCCCCTTTATCTTGCTTGGAAAGCAAGGGAGTTCAACCATGAGACTCGCTTCATTAGGATCGCCGACGCCATTAACAGGCAGATGCCTGAGTATGTCGTTGGGCTAATAGCCGACGGTTTGAACGAGTATGGAAAGCCCTTGAAAGGTTCAAGGATTTTGCTTTTGGGTGTGGCTTACAAGCCAGAAGTCAACGATTACCGCGAATCACCGGGGCTGGCCTTGATTGAACTTCTGATGCAAAAGGGCAGTTTTGTGTTCTATCACGACCCTTATATCCCAGAAGTTAACCACAACGGGCGAACGATGAAATCCGTTGACTTGACAGAGGATGAATTGGCGAGGAGCGATTGCGTCGTTATCGTGACCGCTCACAAATGTTACGATTGGGGCTGGGTCGTAGCAAACTCTCAACTGGTTGTTGATACTCGCGGCGTGACGAGAAACATGAAGGCACCTAACGTCATACGGCTTTAAAGGGGGCGAAGAGAGAATGAAAGTGAAATTGTTCGGTATTTCATTTTTGGTTGCCTTGTTGACCTCTTTGACTCTTGCCCAAACCACTACCCCTCAACTTGAAACTTACAGGCTCAACCCCGGCGACCAAATTCACATTCTCGTCGAGGATGAGCCCGACCTTTCTGGAGAGGTCACTGTTGGACCTGACGGTTTCATCCGTTTAAGGCTCATAGGCTCAATTCAGGCTGCAGGCTTGACAGTTGATGAGTTGGCGGCACAAATTGAAAAAGCGCTCCGACAATATTTGCGCGCCCCGAAAGTTATTGTCAACCTCAAACAATTCACCCCTCTCGCGAGGCGAGTTTACATCATGGGGGCTGTCAAGGCCCCAGGTGCTTACCCGCTGCCGCTTGTTGGACCGACAACGGTTTTTGATGCCATTATGCTCGCTGGTGGGTTTTCTGACAACGCAGATTGGGAGAGGATAAGGGTATTCCGGCGGGACGGACAAATGCAAACTGTCAATCTAAAAAACTTACAAGCAGGGGATTTGACGGGAGGGGGAATTGTTCAGCCCGGTGACGTTATTTGGGTCCCTCCAGCTTACATCGTCGTTAACATCGTCGGTGCCATCTCGAGAAACGGGGTTTTCTCCGTCCCGACCAGAGCAACTTTGCTCGATGCTATTGCTTTAGCTGGCGGTGTAACTGACCCGTCAGCAACCGTCCGCGTCTTCCGTGGCGGAATGGAAATGCTGAGCGTCCCTTGGAGTAAACTCATCGCAGGTGAAATCCCAATCCTTCAATTGCAGGAAAACGACACAATTCTCGTTTCTGTCAAGGATGTCTCTGGCGTCATTGTCACCGGTATGGTCCAGAGGCCCGGGATGCTCAATCTCGTCGGCAAAGTTACTCTGCTCGGTGTTTTAGCAATGGCAGGTGCTCTGTTGAGTGAACAAAGACCTATGCGAGTGAGGGTCATAAGACAGGGACAAGAAGTTTTATCGGTGAAACTCGATGCCACCACGAACGCACCTGCTGTCCACGAGCTCGCAATGGAACTTCAGTCAGGTGACATCGTTGCAGTGGAGCCTTTGACAGTTCGCGTAACTTTGCTCGGTGCAGTTCAGAAGCCAGGGACTTACGAGGTTCCAGTCGGTTTGAGAGTCATGGATTTGCTGAGTCATGCTGGTGGGTTGATACCAGCGGCCAATATCTCCAACGTCTCAATCAACAGGAAAGGTGAGGTCATTAACCTTAACTTGACAAAGCTTTGGGAGGGCGATCTGAGCCAGAACGTAGAGCTCCAGGATGGGGACTTGATTCTCGTCCCCGTCTCCCAACGAATTTGGGTCACAGGCGCTGTTCAAAGACCGGGCAGCTTTGATTACCTACCCAACATGACTGTATTGGATGCGATAGGGATGGCTGGGGGGCCGAGAAGCCTTGAGGAAGCGGATTTGAGCGCTGTCAAGGTCATCAGCGGAGAGACAGTGAAAACTGTCAACTTAGAGGCTGCATTCAGGACGGGTGTTGTTGGGCTTGGAGCTGCAAGACCCGGTGACATAATCCTTGAGTCTGTTCGTCCCGGGGACATAATCGTTGTCCCGGAGAAAGCAAAAGCTTACGTTTTCGGTGGAGTTGCAAGACCTGGCGCAATTGGGGTTCGGACTGGGGACACCGTATTGACGGTTATAAGCAACGCTGGAGGCCCATTGCCCGACGCAAAACTTGACGAGGTTGTCCTGGTAAGGATTGTCAAGGATAAGCCTGTTGTGATGAAATTGAACTTGAACCAAGCGATTCAGAAAGGTGATCCATCCCAATCGCCGCCCGTTCAACCTGGGGATGTGGTGTATGTGAGCAGGAAAAGGGAAAGGGGTTGGGAAGATTTAGCCCGTATCCTTGGCCTCGCAAACAGCATAGCCTTGCTGACCTATTACTTGGGGCGGTGATATTTGGAAGCCTGAAAGCGCAAACGAAATCTCGCAAGAAACGCAAAGCCCCCGCTCAATCTGCCAAAGGCAGGACGAAGTTTCGAAAGCCAACTTGAGACTTTGAACCGCTTGAATGTCCCATTTAGCGTCTTCGCTCCTTGCCCTTTCGGAAATGCAGGGCAAACACAATTTGGGTGAAAACGCTCGCAGTCTGGTATTAAATCGGTTAGGTTAACACTGATGGGGCGCTGCTTTAAACTTAGGGCAATAAGAGGTTCAAGACATGAAAAAGCGGATTTGGCTCAAAGTTGGGAAAGGGCAGAGAAATTGCGACGGTGTGCGTTTTGAGGAGATCAAGAAAGACATCAATGGGTGGCGAATGCATCAAAGCCAAGGGGGCGATTTTATGAGGCGGATGTATCCGAGCGAAAATTTGAGAGCCAACAATTTTCGCTCAGGGCAAATTTCCGTCCTACTTTGCGATGATCACCCCCTTTTCCTTTTGGGTCTGAAGACTTTCCTGGAGAAGCAGAACGGGATCAAGATCGTCGGCGAGGCAACCGATGGGGACGCACTCCTTAAACTCGCAACTCGGCTCCAACCCCAAATTGTTATCATGGACATGTCAACTGCCAAACGGAACGACTTTTCAATCCTGCACCAGCTGGCGGAATTCTGTCCCAACACGAAAGTCATTATCATTACTGGTTACTGTGATCCGATGGACCTACTTCGCTCAATCCGAGCAGGCGCCCAAGGCTACTTGTTCAAGTCGAGTGACCCAACGCTTATCCTGAACGCCATTGCCACTATCAGGGATGGCAAACCTTGGATTCAAAGGGAATTCACCGAGCAGTTGTTTGATGTCATTTCTGACCTTTCGCGAGTTGCCATTCCGCCTTCAATTCAAACTTTGTCTTTGCGGGAACGGGAAATTCTGAAGTTAGTTGCAGAAGGTTTGAGCAATAAGGAAATTGCCAACCGACTTCACTTGAGCGTCCAAACTGTCAAGGTCCATCTAACCCGAATTTTCCACAAATTAGGTGTCCGCAACCGGGTTGAAGCTGCCCAATACGCGTTCCTTCACCTGAATGAGTGGACAGATTAATTTAAACAAAATTTGTCAAGCTCGGTGCTGAGGGGACGTTGGGGAAGGTTTACAGCGAAGGACCAGTTCATAACCGATAGGTTCGGTGACGAAAGAGCCTTTCAGGTCCAAACGAGGTGATAGGCGATGGCAGTGACCACCGAAAAAGGTAAAAACTCGGAAACACCGGTCATAATCATCCGGCCGCGAAGGGGTTGGTGGGACATCGATTGGCGTTCTCTATGGGAATACCGGGAATTGCTTTACTTTTTCATCTGGCGCGATGTCAAAGTCCGATACAAGCAAACAGTAATCGGCGCTGCCTGGGCGATAATCCAGCCGTTCATGACGATGGTGGTGTTTAGCTTGTTTTTCGGCAAATTGGCGAAAATACCTTCTGAAGGTTTGCCCTACCCCGTTTTCTACTACAGCGCTTTGCTCCCTTGGACGTATTTCTCCAACGCAATCCAAAACGCCACAAACACCATTGTCGCC
>JANZZQ010000065.1:0-3637 GCA_026419315.1 Armatimonadota bacterium
CGAAAGCGGAAACTGTTGCCCAGAAAAGGCGATAAGATTTGAAAAGGATGGCGAGGGAGAGCGAAAAAGCGGTCAGCACGAACGCTGCAACAAGCACAGTGCCAACCTCAGGCAACCCAGCCTCCGCCAACGTTCCCGCCACAAATGCGCCACTAACTACTGCAAGCGGTCTCTTGACAATCCAATCTGCATCCATACCTTAGCCACCTGTGAAAGTGTTTGTCGCAAAAGTTGCGGAAGCGCTATCTGGGCGCTTGACATGGTTAGGTTAACTCGCATCTTCCAAAGTGGTTGACAACGAATGACCGCAATTGATTGAGCGAGCCGTAAAGCGTTGCCGAGGGGTCGGGAGTCCGAGCCGCAAAGTCTGAAAGTCACCAAAACAACTCGCTTAAGCCCTCGCCAATTCAGACAGCCTTCAGCAACTCGGCTTGACTGCCGTAAGTTGTCGAATGGACACAAACACCGTTTACGCCGCTTGCCCCAACAGCCCTCCAGCGTGCGCGCCCGCTGATTCATATGACGATTCGTTGTGTTTCGTTGTTCCAACTGGTTGTGCCACGAACAATGAACTGAGGTGCAAAACGAGCTGCGCCTCTGCTCCTTTCCGCCTTCAACGACTTCTTGCATCGTGCAACCTGCACAGTTGTGTTGTCCCAGAGGCTTTCTCCTTCGTTTATGGAGAGGTGTTTTCGTAATCGGCAAGTGCGCGGTCCGTTTTGGAGCAACACTGCAAGAAAGCGCCATTTTTGTTGTTGAAGGGTGGGAGCAACCAATTCCTTATGCCGAAATCCCGTGCCAGTGCGCTTTGGTGTTTGCGGCCGGGCAAAATTGTCGTTCTGGCCAGGCAGCCGGGATTGATAACCTGTGGTTGAAAAAAAGCGTTTAGAAGCAACGATCGGCAATACGAAGACAATGAACCGGCAAATTAGCTGGCACCCCCTGTCCTTATGCCTCAATCGGTTGCATAACCCAAAAGAGCGATTTCAACGAAACCGGACAGCGATTTAAGGTTGCCTCCGACTTTTTGCGACGATTGGGCGCTTCGGCAAATGCGGTGATAGCGCAAAAAGCCAGGGAGCGAGTTGCAGGCGTAAACGAATTCTTTGCGGAATGGTTTTTACGGTCAATGGGTGCTTTACGCTTTTGCAGGATCCCATCAACTGGCTGCTGGGTGAAATCACGAATTTGAGTGCGAGTGTTGATTCCGGTGCCTGTCATTTAACTGCTCACAACCTGCGCCTCCGCGAACAACTTTGAGGCTTTGAAGTATCCGTGCTCTGGGAAAAACTTGGTCCGAAAGAACGGGCGCAGTTACCTCAGTGGTTTTTCATTGTCGGCATTGCTCTGACTTTGCCGGGAGAACTACAGCAGGCAGAAGTTTCCTCGGTGGCGGGCTTAAGCGGGGTGGAAAGTTTTTGAGACGGCTTTCGTGGGGTTAGGAAGAACGCTCGCTTTGAGCGAGCATCCAAAATCTTGACACTTCTATCCCAGCTTCTTTCAACATCACCGCCAATTTCGCTAACGGCAAGCCGACGATGTTGAAGTAGCAGCCGATGATTTTGGTTACGAAAACGGCTGCTTTACCTTGAATGCCGTAAGCGCCTGCTTTGTCCATAGGTTCGCCGGTAGCCACATATGCGGCGATCTCGTCGTCGCTGATTTCGCGGAAAGTCACGAAGGTTGTTTCAGATGCCTCGAAACAGCGAACGATTTTGCCCTTTGAGTCCGTTCGGGCAAAGCACAATCCCGTCACCACACGATGAGTTCGCCCAGAAAGCATCCTTAACATCTCCGCCGCCTCTTCCGCGCTTTTGGGTTTGCCCAAGGGTTTTCTTCTGACCACGACAATCGTGTCAGCGGCCAGCAACCATCTCCTTGGGAAATTTTTCGCCACCTTGTAAACCTTCATCCGTGCAAGGTCAATCGCAAGGGTTTCGGGGCAGCTTATTTGTTCAGGCAAGATCTCGTCAACTTCGGCAGGACGGATTTCAAATGGAATCCCAATTTGCTTGAGTAGTTCTTGCCGGCGAGGTGAAGCGGAAACGAGAACGATGGGTTCCGGAAACCCTCTACTGCCCATAAACTTGACCACCTTCGCAAAGAACTTGGTTTTGGCGGCGCGAATCGAACATTTATTCGGGCTTGAATTGCCTTCCTCCCCCAAACTTCTGCTTGTTTTCACGCTCTCCTTTCGTCGACGCGGTTTGAAAATCGTTCCCAATTCAAGGCGGGAGTTCGCACCCTAATTACAAATGACGGAAGATGACGCGTTGAGAGTCAGCAGGGGCAATGTCCACAATTTGCAAATCGAGGGTAGGGACGCCGCCGATGGGTTTGATGTCAGCAGTGAAGCAGACATGAACAGCTATACCAATTTGCAACTCGTTGATAATTCCGCTCATGCCATCGCCCGTCATCTCCAAAACCCTGTTCCCTTGCTGAACTCGTATGAGCAACTTTGCGTTTCCTTGGGGTGACAACTTTCCGGCATAGACAAGCTTGGCGTTCTGAAGCATCAGGACAGGTTTGGGATTACCGTAGCCGGTCGGTTCAAGGGCTTCAAGTTCCTTGACAGTTCTTAGGTTCACCTCTTCGGCGGAAACAACCGCATCAACACGGACCCGGCGTAACAGGTCCTCCTCCGTGAGCCAGCTTTCTGCGAGGGCATTGAGGTGATCGCGGAAGAGAGGGATATTCTCGCAGGGGATAGTGAACCCTCCTGCCGCTTTGTGACCTCCACCGTTGAGAATGACAGGCTTGCAAATCCTCAAAGCGTCCGAAACCGAGAAATTGTCAATACTTCTTGCGGAACCTTTACCCACATCGCCCTTGATGGCGATCAGGAAGGCTGGTCTGGAGTAAAGTTCAACAAGTCTCGCCGCGACGATTCCTATGACGCCGGGATGCCACTCTGGTGAAGCCAAAACAATGACTCTCTCCTTCGTCAGGTCAAGTTCCCTTTCAACCATTTCAACAGCCATCCGCAGGGTCAATTCTTCCTCGCGTTGTCGTTTTCGGTTCTCTTCGTCAAGCTTGGTTGCGAGTTGATGGGCTTCATTTCGGTTGGTGGTCAAAAGCAGCTTAAGGGCTGGTCTTGGGTCATCCATGCGACCGACAGCATTTATGCGCGGTGCGAGAATGAAACTCAGGTGGAAACTGCGAAGGTTTGAAGGTTCAACTCGTGCAACCTCCATTAAAGCCTTTAAACCCAAATGCCTCGCCGAGCGGAGAACTGTCAACCCCTCTCGCACGATCAACCTGTTCTCTCCCACCAAAGGGACAACATCGGCTGTGGTAGCGATGGCGGCCAGCTCTATCGGCAGTTCGCTGACTGAAACCTTCCTCCCCATCGCTTCCACAGTTGCTTGAGCGACTTTTAAGGCCAGCGCTCCCGCACACAGGTCGCGAAACTTGTAGTTGCTATCTGGCAGCTTGGGGTTGACAATTACATCGGCTGGCGGCAAACGTTCGGGCGGTTCGTGGTGGTCTATGACGAGGACTTTCATCCCGTAACTTTTTGCCAACTCAATGGCTTGATGGGAGTGAATGCCGCAGTCCAAAGTGACGAGCAACTTTATGCCCCTTTGCCTTGCCAAGTCAATGGCACGGGTGCTGACCCCATATCCGTCTTGAA
>JANZZQ010000065.1:3647-6336 GCA_026419315.1 Armatimonadota bacterium
GTTAGGGACAAACCACGCAACCTTGCCTCCCAATTTAGCCAGAGTGGTGGCTAAAAGGGCTGTTGCACTTATGCCATCGGCGTCATAGTCCCCATGCACTAAGATTGGCAATCCGTTTTTGACCGCATCGGCTAAAACCGAAGCGACCTCAGCCACACCTGCAAGTGAAGTTGGTTCGGGCAAATCCTTGCCAGTCCCAAGCAGAAAGGCTCTCGCCTCTTGAGGGGTCGTGATCCCGCGGGCACACAAAACCTTAGCCAACAAAGTTGAGAACCTGAGTTGAGAAGCGAGCTTTCGGACATCTTCGGGATTCAAACTCGGTATCTCCCAAACTCTCTTCTCCTGCCACCAAACTGACCTGTATTGGCGCAAGTGCCGGCGCATGGTCTAACCTCCTTGCTATTTCCGCAAATTTGTCACAGGATTTTTACCTGCGAAAGGCACTAAGGGTGTTTTCTTTGGGTGTCAAAGCGTGGGGAAAAATGCTGACATCCGAGGTTTTTCGGTTTGGCGACAATGAAACAATGGCGCATTCAAGAAAAGGAGGCGAAGGAAGATGAGTGTTGTTGCTCAAAGGAAATTGGTTGAGATTCGTTGGCACGCAAGAGCAGGGCAAGGGGCAAAGACGGCGGCCAATATTTTAGCCCAAGCCGCCTTGCGTGAGGGCAAATACGCTCAGTCAATCCCCGAGTTTGGTCCTGAACGAAGGGGAGCGCCGATGCTGGCTTTCAACCGACTGAGTGACGAGCCGTTTTACATGCACAGCGGAATTACAGAACCGGACATCGTGATAGTTGTTGACCCTCACTTGATGGACACAATCCCCGTCACAGATGGGTTGAAACCTGGCGGTTGGATCATCATCAACACGCCCTTGCCCCCTGAAGAAGCACAGGAGCGATGGGAGCTAAAGCCTTACAGAGTTGCGACCGTTGATGCTTCCACCATTGCACGGGAAACTTTGCGACAGGACATACCCAATGTCCCTTTGCTTGGTGCCTTCGCGAGGGTCACAGGTCTTTTATCCCTTGAAACACTCCAAACCGATACAGCGCAGAGGTTGGAGAAGCGATTCCGCGACCGCCCTCAAGTCATTGAAGCCAACTTGAAAGCCTTGGAACGAGGGTTCAACGAGGTTAGGTGGGTGGACGCCAAAAGCGTTGAGATTGCAATAGAGGGACCGGTTCGCATCGCAGCGAAAGGGTGGAAAGAGCTCGTTGAAGGCGGGATTATCCCAGAACCTGCGACTTCTATCATGTATCGGACAGGTTCGTGGAGGTTGGAGCGACCGATTTTCGACCCCCAAAAGTGTGTCCAGTGTTTGATGTGCTGGCTCATTTGCCCAGACTCAGCGGTTATTTTGGAAAACGGCAAAGTCGTAGGCATTGACTATGACCACTGCAAAGGCTGCGGGCTTTGTTCCCTCCAATGTCCGCCAAAGGCAAAGGCGTTGACTATGGTGCTGGAAGCAGAGCTTAACGAAAAGTAGGGAAAGCAACGAAGTTCGCTATAACCCAAACCGAAGGAAAAGGAGTGTGAGCGAACAATGGTAGAAGTTGCTAAACCGTTGCCGCGAGTAACCGAAGAACAGAAGAGGCTCGTTGCCTTGTCCGGTAACGAGGCACAAGCAGAAGCGATGAGGCAAATTAATCCCGACGTTGTCGCTGCTTACCCCATCACGCCTCAAACGGAAATTGTCATGCAGTTCGCTCAATTCGTTGCTGACGGGAAAGTTGATACTGAGTATGTGCCCGTTGAAAGCGAGCACAGCGCTATGAGCGCTTGCATCGGCGCTGCTGCCGCTGGGGCGAGGGCAATGACAGCAACTTCAGCCCAAGGTTTGGCGTTGATGTGGGAAATGCTTTACATCGCTTCGGGAATGAGGTTACCCATAGTCATGGCTGTAGTTGCACGAGCCCTTTCCGCTAACTTGAACATTCACTGTGACCATTCAGACGTTATGGGAGCCCGTGACAGCGGTTGGATTCAAATTTTCGCCGAAGACCCCCAGGAAGCCTATGACTCACTCATTCAAGCCGTAGTTATCGCCGAACGAGCAAGGTTGCCAGTGATGGTGATCACTGACGGCTTCATTATCAGCCACGCCGTTCACCCTGTTACCGTTTACCCAGATGAGGCAGTGCGGGAGTTCATCGGCGAATATGTGCCTGAAGTTTCGCTCTTGAAGGTTCAAACTCCCGTGACGATGGGACCTGTTGACTTGCCTGACTATTACATGGAGCACAAGCGACAGCAGACAGAAGCGATGAAGCGAGCAAAAGAGATTATCTTGCAAGTCGGCGAGGAGTTCGCCAACTTCTTCGGGACGAAAACTTACGGCTACATGGAACTTGAGAACATGGAAGATGCTGAAGTTGCCATCGTTTCCCTTGGCTCATCCTGCGGGACAGTCCGAGAAGTTGTCAAGGCAATGAGGTCCCAGGGGTTAAAGGTCGGTGCCGTTAAACTCCGGGTTTTCCGCCCATTCCCTCGCGATGAACTTGTTCGCGTTTTGGCTGGAGTTCAAGCGGTGGGGATTCTTGATCGCGCCGATAGTTTCTCAACGATGGGAGGACCGCTATTCACTGAAGTCAAAGCGGCGCTTTACGACATCCTTGTCACCCAGCGCCACACAACCGCAACCCAATTCATCCCACTGGGCGGCCCGAAGGTTGTTAACTACATATAC
>JANZZQ010000066.1 GCA_026419315.1 Armatimonadota bacterium
ATGGTGTCCTGAGCTATTCCCTCGGGCACCCCGGCACTGTCAGGTATGCCGAAAGTTGTCGCACCGGAACCAGCCTTTACCAGCAAGTAGTCGGCGTGTCCGTGATAACAGCCTTCAAACTTGACAATCTTCTTGCGACCTGTGTAGCCCCTTGCTGCTCGGATGGCGCTCATCGTTGCTTCGGTGCCGGAACTGACGAGACGGAGCATTTCCATTGATGGGAACGCTTGTTGGATTTTTTCTGCGAGGAGAACTTCAAGTTCCGTGGGTGTGCCGTAAGTTGTCCCTTTCTCAACTGTCTTCTTCACCGCCTCAACTACTTCAGGATGAGCGTGACCGAGAATCAAAGGCCCCCAAGAGCAAACGAAGTCGATATACCTGTTGCCATCAACGTCCCAAAGGTAACAACCTTCACCCTTTGCGACAAAGAACGGGATTCCGCCAACGGCACGGAAAGCCCTTACGGGTGAGTTAACGCCGCCGGGCATGAGTTTTTGTGCTCGTTCGAAAAGCGCTTTTGACCTTTCGTTCCTCACATTTCATCACCAGCCTTTACGAAGCGGTTCTGACCAACTCCCTAACGCAGGCGGGAAGGCTCTTGCGAGACATGTGCGACCTCATGCAAAGACAGCAAATGCCGTGAAATTCGCAATCGTCGTTTGTGCAAGAGCAAATCTCTTTGTTCTCCTTCCGTCTTGAGCAGTCAACACCTTCCGTGGAAGCCGCTTCAAGAACAGGTCTGAAACCGGTGCGGTAAAGGCTCAAGAAGCGTTGAAGCGACCTATCGTAGGTCCGCTCAACCTCAGGCGAGAAGAAACAACCAGGCAATTCTCCGTCCTCAAGGTGGTAATGTAAACAAAGGCAGCAGTTACCCTTGCGTGCACAGGTTGGCCACGAACAAATGCACGATTTAATGTTTTCCTCAACCCGTTGGCATTCAATTTGCGGCATTGATCACCCTCCTTTCAATTCGGTAGCGATGATGTCCGAACAGTTAGGTTCTTATGCAACTGAAACTCAACACTGCAAGATGTGCCTTTCGTGAGTTCAGGGTTGAGTCTGCCTTCAGTTGTGACTATTATGAGGCAGCAGTTTTCATGGTGCAATCCCGGAGCGGTCGCGAAACTCGTTGATTGGCTGGTTCTGTTTCCGCAAGCGTCTTGTCTGCAACTTGTCGTTTTCCCCGCCGAGCCTTGACCTTGAGCCAGGTTGGCTGTTTGGACCGATAAATAGCGAAGCGAGGTATCTTTTTTGCGGCAGAAGAGTGAACGGCTGTGAAAGAGACCACGTCACATTACACTCGCCTCTTTTTCGCGGAGCCGCTAAAATTTCTGGTCACTCTTGAAAAATTTGCGGTCCTGCTGCAAGCTTTTGGGAAATTTCAGAGGCGTTAGCGGCGGCAGCCGTTTCAAGGGCAATTTTGTCTGCTTTACAGGTTTGGAAATTGCTGTTAAAATCTGCAGTGGCGATTGAGACCGGGGCGTGGCGCAGTTTGGTTAGCGCGTGGGCATCGGGAGCCCAAGGTCGCCGGTTCAAGTCCGGCCGCCCCGACCATTTCATTTTTGCCCCTTTACCTCAAAGGTGACAAACGCTTTTTACAACCGCGGGGCTTTACTCCATATTCGCTTCCCTTTTCAACTGAGCCGTAAACTTTGACCTGTAGTTGTTGCCGAACTCCCCCGACCACCAATTTTCAGTTCAAACGAATTCGGAGCCCATGCTTTCTGAGCTATCAGCCACTCTCCGAAGGTTTTTCTAACGCAAGCCCTGTTTGCGTTGCCATTCCCTGTATGAGGCAACTGCTTTGAGGTGCTCCTCATATGTGGTGCTGAAAATGTGGTAACCGTCACCGCGAGCCACATAGTAAAGGTAAGGAACATCAGCAGGTCGCAAAGCGGCAAGCAAAGACTCTAAACCAGGATTGCAGATTGGTCCGGGCGGCAAGCCTCTGTAACGATAGGTGTTGTAAGGCGAATCCACTTTCAAGTCGCGATAAAGCACCCGTTTTTTCCTTTGCCCAAGGGCGTAAAGGACAGTGGCATCAATCTCGAGTTTCATGCCCCTTTTGAGCCGGTTAATGATCACGCCAGCAACGATGGGGCGTTCCTCGTCCACCTTGACTTCCCACTGAACCATCGAAGCGATCGTCACTAACTTGCGAAGCGAAAATTGGCTGCGTTCAATTTCATTGCGGTAGGGTTTCCAAAACCTTTTAACGAAAGTGTCGACCATTAGTTGAATGAGATAAGCCTCTTCACCAGGCCTCAACGGAGGGACATAGTAGGTTGCTGGAAAGAGCAAACCCTCCAGATCGCCTTCCCACTCAAACGGCAACTTGATTTCACCTTCCGGGTCCTTGACAATTTCCATAAACCGTTCCGAATCGCCTAAACCTAACTTTTCAACTCGCTCAGCGATTTCTTTCGCCATCATGCCTTCCCAAACCGTCAATCGAATGAATTCCGGGTGACTTTCGGAGAGCAGTTTCATCAGGTTCCACAACGAAACAGGTGTTGCGACGCGGTAAATTCCTGCCTTTAACCGCTCTGGGATTTTAAGCCACCTTGACAAGCGCTCAAACCAAAAGCGGCTGTGAATCAAACCCAAACGCTCAAGTTCATCCGTCACCCGGTGAAAACTGTCGCCTCGGTAAACAACGAGGGTGACTGTTCCCCTCGCTCCCACCGGCGTGAAAAGAATCCAACAGAACCAAAGCACCAGCGAAATCAACGCGAATGCGAAAACGGTGAGAACTTTAAACTTGAAATGGCTCACCTTCATCGCTCCCCCAAAGACCTTGTAACTTCGTCGGTCTCAACTGCTCGGAGTATTCTGAAGGCGGTGCCCACGCCTTCACAATTTTGTCTCTTTGAAAGCCGTCCCGACAAATAATCCGAGAAGTCGGTTCCTGCCCGGTTGGCTTTCGGGACGAAACGCAACGACGGCACTTAGCCAACAAAGAAGTGATCAGGGAGAAGCCCGATATAGCGCATAGACAAAGTTGGTGCTGCAAAACAGCGTTTTTTGTCAACTGCCGTGTTTGACAGAAATCTTGAGAAGCAGCATTGGAAGTTCCTTAGCGACGGGTTGTGGTCTCTATCAAAACCTCTCGCTCAAGAGGTGATGGCTCAAATGAAACTTGTAATTGTTGGCGGGGGCGCTGGCGGTGCAACCGCAGCAGCGCGAGCGCGCAGGTTAGATGAACGCGCCGAAATCATCTTGTTTGAACGGGGTGATCATGTTTCGTATGCTCATTGTGGCTTGCCTTACTACATCGGTGGCATTATTCAGAAACGGAACGCATTGCTTGCATCTACTCCCGAAAGGTTCAAAAACCGCTACCGAGTTGATGTAAGGCTTCGCACTGAAGTGAGGCGAATTATAAGGGACGAAAAAACTGTTGAGGTTGTGGAACTCGATACCGGCAAAGTTTATCGCGAACGCTACGACAAACTGATCCTCGCACCCGGTTCATCTCCGGTCATCCCTCCGATTGAAGGCGTTGATTTGGACGGAATTTTCACGCTACGCAACCTGACCGATGCGGACAGGATCGTTCGCTTTATAAACGAGCGAAATCCTCAAAGGGCAATCGTTGTGGGTGCAGGTTTTATCGGGCTTGAATTGGTTGAGAATTTGAAACATTGCGGCATGGAAGTGACCCTCGTTGAAGTGTTAGACCATGTTTTACCTAAAATGGACCCGGAGATGACGAGGGCGATTGAGGCGGAATTAAAGCGCAACGGAGTTAACGTCGCGCTCAACGAACAAGTTGTCAAGTTTGAACGAGAAGGTAATGCGATCTTGGCTCAACTGAAATCGGGGCGAAAGTTTGAGGCGGACATGGTGATGCTTAGTGTCGGCGTCAGACCGAACGTAGAGCTTGCCGTTTCAGCAGGGCTTGAAATAGGTTCTCAAGGTGGAATTAAAGTCAATGAGTTCTTGCAAACTTCCGACCCAGACATTTACGCGATCGGAGACGCAATTGAAGTTCCACACTTTGTGACTGGCGAACCCGTCTTAGTCCCACTTGCAGGTCCAGCAAACAGACAGGCGCGAATTGCCGTCGACAACATTTATGGACGCCGGGTGAAATACAGGGGGATTTTGGGGACGGCGATTGTCAAGGTTTTCAACATCGTTGCGGCGGTAACGGGGGTAAACGAAAAAACCCTCAACCGTCTCGGAATTCGCTACGAAAAATGTTACCTTCACCCTTTCTCCCACGCCACTTACTACCCGGGCGCTACTCAGATGACCATCAAACTTCTTTTCTCACCAGATGACGGTAAGATTTTCGGGGCCCAAATTGTTGGAAGAAACGGGGTTGACAAACGTATAGATGTCATAGCGACCGCCATTCTCGCAGGGATGAGTGTTGATGACTTGACGCATCTGGAGTTAGCTTATGCTCCACAGTTTAGCTCGGCAAAGGATGCGGTGAACATGGCCGGTTATGTGGCATCAAACATCCTCACCGGCGATTCACCAACCACCTTCTGGGATGAAATTGAAAAATTGCAAGACAAAGCTGTCGTCCTCGATGTTCGGACACGAGAGGAAACGATGCTTGGGAAGTATCCGGGTGCCGTAAACATTCCCCTTGAGGAGTTGAGGGAGCACATCCACGAACTTCCCAAAGACAAGCCCATTTACACCTACTGCACAGTCGGGCTGAGGGGCTACATCGCAGCGAGAATTCTCGGACATAACGGCTTCAAAGTCAAGAACCTAAGCGGAGGGCTTCAAATGCTTTCCCGCCAGTTGCCCACAAAGGAACTGAAACAGCACTGAAGGTGTGGGCACGCCTAAAAGTTTGTGACTTGTGCCATACTCATATGTAGCGGGTTGGAGTGAGAGGTTGGTTGTTGGCGGAAGCGACATTGGAGGTGAAAAGGAGATGGCAATTTTCAAGGCAGCCGAGATCGTAGACATGGCTTTGGAGATTGAACGCATCGGGTTCAAATTTTACACTGCCCTCGCCGAAAGCGCCACCGACGATGAAGCTCGCTCAACATTTAAATGGCTCGCAAGCGAAGAGCAAGCCCACGAAAAGGAATTTTGGAAACTCCGTGAAAGCGCAGGAACTTACTCGCTCCCGGAAAGTTACCCCGGTGAATGGCAAGCCTATGTCCAAGCCCTTGTTGAGTCCCTCACCGTTCTCGGGGACGAAGAAATCCGGGAAGTAGCGAAAGAAGCCGACTTCGCTGAAGCGTTGAAAGTCGGCATCGCCCTCGAGAAAGACTCCATCCTTTTCTACGAAGCTCTCAAAAAGTATGTTCCCGCAAGCCACCACAAAGTGGTTGACGAAATAATCGCCCAAGAACAAGCCCACCTCCTCAAGTTGACCAGCATGTTGAAGGAAGTTAAGACGCATTAACAAATTTGGTCCCTTCAGGACAGCCCCCCTGAAGCGAGGCCTTAAAAATTGGGCCTAAAGAATCCGAAATTGGGGTTTTGCCTGACGAAAAACGGACTTGCTTCTGAAACAAAATATCGGCGGGTGAACATAGACTAAGGAGGAAAAGAAATGGGCATGTAGTTGGGTGCAGCAAGTTTCCTTGCTTGCTATTGTTACAACGAGTTCGGCAAGCGAGGAAAATTCACGAAAGGAGGGAGTGCGATGGCGCAGGAAGTTGATGGTTGCGTCAAGCCTGCAGCGGGACCCTTAATTCCTCAAGCAACGGAAGCACCTCCTGTTAGCACGGGGGTGAGGCCGATGTTGCCTCTTGCCCGAGTGGGGAAGGAAGCACCCGATTTTGAGGCTTCCGCTTACATCCCCGGCGAAGGCTTCAAAAATGTCAAACTTTCGGACTATCGCGGCAAGTGGGTTGTCTTGTGTTTTTACCCCGGTGACTTCACCTTCGTCTGACCTACCGAGCTGGCGGCAGTTGCCGTCAGATACCCCAAGTTGAAGGAAATGGGCGTTGAAGTCCTCGCAATTAGCACTGATAGCAGGTTCAGCCACAAAATCTGGCACGAAGTTGAACTTTCCAAGATGGTTGAAGGAGGTATTCCGTTCCCAATGCTTTCGGACCCAGGCGGCAAAATCGGTGCAGTTTATGGAGTCTACGACGAAGAGGCTGGAGTTAACATTCGCGGTCGCTTCATCATTGACCCTGACGGAATTATCCAAGCGATGGAAGTTTTGACGCCAT
>JANZZQ010000067.1 GCA_026419315.1 Armatimonadota bacterium
AGCGAAAATCTTTCGCCGAATGAATTCGGTGCTCATTGATTCGTCATCAACCACTGGCTAAAGCAAGTGGCATGGACTTTCAAAAAGTCGGCAATCTTTTCCGAATTTTCAAGGCAGGTGAAATTGCGATGGGAAGGATTGTGATTGAAGTGCCTGATGAGTTGCAATCTCGTTGGGAGCAGTTGGCAAAAGAGTCTGGTCAAAGCCTTGAGGAGTTCATCGTTAGCGAGCTTTCAAAGCGATGTCCGCCGACCGTTTCGCCGCCAATCGAGGTTGAAGACCAAAGAGAATTCGTCAAGGCTATTTTGAGACAAGCGGGTTTGCTTGAGGAGTTCACGGAAGAGGAAAAACGGCAGTATCAACCGCTGTCAAGGGAGGAACGAAAAAGGTTGGCGGAAAAGGCTGGGCGCGGTAAACCTGCAAGCGAAATCATCTTAGAGGAGCGGGGTGAACGATGAGTTGGTTTGTGTTTGAGAGCAGTGCAATTATCAAGCGCTATGTGGCTGAAACTGGTTCGCAATGGGTTGAGGAAATTTGCGACTTGTCTCAGGGACATCAGATAGTTTTATGCGACCTTTGCATAACTGAGGTGGCGAGTGCGCTTTCAAGACTTCAACGAGAAGGGCGATTGACAACTGAAGAGAGAGACCGAGTTTACAACGATTTTCTCGCTCACTGTCGCAATGAATATGTTCTCGTTCCGATAACGAGGCAGATGCTTGAAGAGGCAGGAACGCTTTGCTTCCGACACCCGTTAAGAGCGTTAGATGCAATTCATTTGGCGGCAGCGTTGCAAGTGGCTCGGACAATCAGACAGCAAGGTTTGACGATAACTTTCGTTTCCGCCGACGATGCTTTGTTGAATTCGGCTCAAGTTGAAGGTCTGAGCGTTGAAAACCCAAACTGGCATCCATAGCGATTCTCAACTTCATTGCCAGTTTTTATCCCACTGAACATGCCTGCCGTTTGCACCATGCCGACCATTTCGGCGCGACAGGCTCGGTTGTTTAGGCGTGAGCACTTTAGGCGAAACGCAACTCTAACTGCACTGCTTTGGTTTTGGAGCAAAGCGCTTTCCGTAAGGCTATCATTGAAACGACGGCAGTGACCTATCAAGGGGCAAAGGAGTTGGCAAAGGGTTGACAAAGCTTGTTGAAAACTTTTTGCCAAACACGCTGCGGGATTTAGCCTGCGGCAACTGCTAAAGAATGTGCAGCGCAAACGAAATTTGGCTTTGAATTTTGGGCAGGTTTTACTTGCTATTGCAGCGAAAATCTTTCGCCGAATGAATTCGGTGCTCATTGATTCGTCATCAACCACTGGCTAAAGCCAGTGGCATGGATGCAGGGATGTAACTCAAATTCATGCTACGGGCTTTAGCCCGTAGTCGTTGACGCATTTTTGAGCGCCGATTTCAATCGGCGAAAATTTCTCTTCGTCAATTCGCCGAATAAATTCGGCGCTCATTTTGTCTCGTTATCAACCGCTGGCTGAAGCCATTGGCGTTGAGCAAAGCACCAACAAACCTTGAAGTGAAGGGCGATATCGAAAGCCCGAACTGGCATCTGTAACAAATTGCAATTTCGTTGCCAAAATTCTTATCCGCTCAAACACCACGAAATCACTCGTTTGTGAGGTGATAGGTGATGCTCAGCACCATCGTGGAAAGAGCTCGTGAACTTTTGGAACGCCTTAAAGAGTTAGGTGATGCACTTTGACTTGGCTTCGAAGCGACGCCAAATTGAAGAGTTGGAAGAGCAAGTTAACCAACCTGACTTTTGGAACGACCCGAAAAAGGCAGCCGAGGTCACGAAAAGACTTGGTAGTTTGCGCAATGAAGTTGAACGCTTTGAAAACTTGCAACAACGGTTGAGCTCAATCGTTGAACTTGCTGAACTTGCGATGGAAGAGGAAGACGAAAGCGTTGAGCCTGAACTCGAAGGGGAATTGAGGGAAGCGGAGAAAGTTTTTCGGGAAGTTGAAATTAGCGCCCTGCTTTCCGGCGAACACGACCGAAGCAACGCAATTTTGTCAATTACGCCCGGAGCGGGCGGAACCGATGCCCAAGATTGGGCAGAGATGCTTGCGCGAATGTATCAACGGTGGGCTCAACGGCATGGCTTTGAATTTGAAATCCTTGACTACACAGAAGGCAAAGAGGCTGGGATCAAGAGCTTCACGGCGTTGGTAAAAGGCGATTACGCTTACGGCTTGCTGAAAACGGAACGAGGCGTTCACAGGCTTGTCCGCATTTCACCTTTTGATGCCGATAAAAGTCGTCACACTTCCTTTGCGGCGGTTGATGTCATCCCAGAAATCGGTGAAGATGTCAAGATTGACATCCGCGAAGAAGATTTGGAGATTGAAACCTTTCGCTCTTCAGGTCCTGGCGGTCAACACATGCAGAAGAACGAGACCGCCGTCCGAATTACTCACAAACCGACGGGCATTGTGGTGACTTGTCAATCGGAACGAAGCCAACACAGAAACAAGGAAGTTGCATTGCAAATCTTGAAAGCTAAGCTTTACGAACTTGAGCGGCGGAAGCGGGAGGAGGAACTGGCAAGGTTGAGAGGCGAGTTGCCCGAAATCAGTTTCGGGAGCCAAATTCGAAGTTATGTTTTGCATCCTTACAAACTTGTCAAGGATTTGAGGACAGATGTGGAGACGAGCGATGTTGAAAGCGTGCTGGATGGTGAATTAGACGAGTTCATTTATGCTGCGCTCAAGAAAGAAGCGGTGTCAAAGGGACGAAAGGCAGAGGACTCGGGTCGGTAAAGGAAAATCAATGGCGATGCCTCAGCGCTTTATAGCAAATGCGAAGCATGAGTTTAATTAGTTCATCTGTCACCTTCACACCCAGGCACAATTCGATTGCCTTTTCGTTGGTGTAAACGAGCATGGGAACCCCGTCCACAGTTTTGCAGCCTTTACGTTTCGCTTCCTTCAACAGCCGAGTTCGGACGGGGTTGTAAACGATATCAAAAACGACCAAGTCACGGTGTAAAGCGTCTGCAGGGATAGGGATACCGGTCTCGTTCGGGTGCATGCCAACTGAAGTTGCATTTACCAGCAAATCGCAATTTTTCAGTTCGCTGCGAATTAAATCTGGGTCGTAGGCAAGGACCCGAACCTCGCTGAAACCCAGCTTGCGCTTCAGTTCATCGCCCAATTTCTTCGCCTTTTCAATCGTTCGGTTGAAAAGCGTCAATTTCCGGGCACCATCCAAAACGAATTGAAACGCTAAGGCGCGACCTGCCCCACCAGTGCCAACGATAGCGACGCATTTGCCGCGAATGTCTATGCCTGTTTCCCTTAAACTTCGGCTTGCAGCGTAGCCGTCGGTGCTGTATGCGATGACTCTCTTGTCTTTGAAAACGAGCAGGTTCGCGCTTCCCATTAACTCAGCGAACTTATCGCGTTCGTCAGCGATTTTGAAAGCATCCTCTTTGTGGGGGATCGTCACCATCACGCCCAGGACTCCAGCCACCTTAAAGCCCTTGACAACATCGCGCAAAAGCCCCTTGGGAACCCTGAAGGCGATATTGCGAACATTCACGCCCAGCTTCTTGAGAGCGGCGTTTTGAATTTGAGGCGTTAGCGAGTGTTCAATTGGGTCGCCGACAAGGGCTATGATTTTGGTTCTGGCGTCAATTTCCCAAGCCACCGAGCTCTTTCACCCCACAATACCACGTAAGCATCAACTTGTCTTGCTCTCACGAGTCTCCCTCCGCTCCTCAGGCTCCTCCTCATGCATCGCTTTCTTGAACTCTTTGATGCCTTTGCCTAACGATGAGAAGAACTCGGGCACTTTCTTTGCCCCGAACAGGAGCACCACGATAACAGCGATGATTAAAAGTTCCTGCGGGCTAAGCCCGAACATTGTTTCCGCCTCCTTTTACCAGTTCAGGTTCAAACAAGCAGACTTTGTTCCTCCCCGTTTGCTTTGCCTTGTATAGCGCTTCATCTGCGGCGCGCACAAGTTCATTTCCATTTTGAGCATGTTCTGGGAAAACCGCAACCCCTATGCTAATCGTGATGCGAATTTGCAAATCGGGCGAAACAGTAACGGGTGATTCGGCAATGATTTGTCTTAACCGCTCAGCCAAGATAAGTGCTCGGTCAGCGGGAGTTTGAGGAGCCAAAACAACGAATTCCTCACCGCCGTATCTGGCGAGGAAGTCGGTCCGCCTCAAAACCCTCCTTAACCGCTGCGCAATTTGCTGCAACACGATGTCGCCAACTTGGTGCCCGTATGTGTCGTTAACCTGCTTGAAGTGGTCTAAGTCCAACATGAGTGCGCTCAGGGGATATTGGTATCGGCGAGCTCGCTCAATCTCCTCGTTCAATCTCCATTCAAAGTGTCGGCGATTTGCGATTCCCGTCAACTCATCCGTGATGGAAAGGTTTTCAAGGAAAGCAATCAACTTCGCCTTCTCCAAAGCGAGCGCTGTTTGGTTGGCTACCGCTTCTAAAAAACGCAATTCGTCGGCCGTGAACGAATGGGAAGAGCGTTCCAGCTTTATCAGGGCGACGACATTTTCATCAGTGACGATCGGGATAAGCAGAGAACCGTGAAGTTGGACGACATTGCGGGTTAGCTGCCCTTTTGCCCATGAGGGAATTCTGTTTCTGTCCTTGCTCTCCAACTCTTCCACGACCATTTGGCTTGAAGGACCTTCCCAAACCCCGTAGACAGTGGTTGTGTCGAAAACGACTATTTCCATCTTGTCAAGGTGAAGGAAAGGGGGCAACTCGCTCAGCAAGGCGAGTGCAATGTCTTTGCGGGTCGTGACAATGACGAAGCGGTGAAGCAACTGAACCAAGAGCCCTAACTGGTCGCGTTGGCTGAGAAGTTGACGGAGTGCGTTTTGAGTGGTTTGCCACTCCGTCTGTAAACTTTCCAGCCGTCTCTGTTGCTCGTCGGTCACAAAGACCCTGTAAAACAGAAGGCTTAAAATCGCCGTCAAGAAACCCAGGATTGCCAGGGAAATTGAGGAAAGCAAGGCAAGCCCCAAATTCTGAACAGCCTTCAAGATAAACCAAAAGCAAACTACGCAAAACCCTAACCAAAGGGCTGAAATGATCACAAAAATCCGCACACTGGCGCACACCTTTTGCTTCCTCCCCCAGTAGTCGTTTCGTTTCTTGACTGCTCCCTTCGGCTGACACAAAATTGATAATGCCTAAAATGCCGCGGTGGCGGAACTTGGCAGACGCGCTGGCCTCAGGAGCCAGTGGGCGTAAGCCCGTGCGGGTTCAAATCCCGCCCGCGGCACCATTCTTCATTTTGGCTCATTCCCCAACAATTTCTTGGCTCATCACCTTGACAATTTGAGCGCCCAAAAAGTGAATCGGAAGTCCAACACCGTTCTTTTAGCGGAACCGTAAAAAGCAACTTCCTTGAATTCTCTTGACCCCTTTACCCTCCTGCGAAAATTCCTCAATGCGCAGCGCCGTTGGCAAAATGTTAATGCTGGTTGTCCTGTTAACTGCACGGCGGAGGTGAAGGTGCGTGAAGAGAGAGTTCAAGGGAGCGGCAGCAATAAAGCAGATAAGGAGAAGGCTAAAGAAAGCATATCCGAACGCCACAACAGAACTTAATTGGCGCAGCCCTTTTGAGTTGCTCATAGCCACAGTCCTCTCCGCCCAAACCACTGACAAAAAGGTCAACGAAGTAACCCCGAAATTGTTTGAGAAATACCCTGACGCTTTTGCCTTGTCTCAAGCGAAGTTGACGGAAGTGGAGTCAATCGTCCGACCGCTCGGGTATTTTCGTCAGAAGGCAAGAACCATCGTCAACATCGCCAAGAAACTCGTAGAGCAATATGGAGGCGAGGTGCCCAAAAGTATGGAAGAGATGCTTCAACTTCCGGGGGTTGGGCGAAAGACAGCAGCCATCGTGCTTGGAACCGCTTTCGGTGTTCAAGAGGGGGTCGCTGTTGACACCCATGTTCAAAGAGTTTCGCAGCGGCTCGGCTTGACCGGAAACAAACAGCCGGAGAAAATTGAGAAAGACTTGATGGCGCTTGTGCCACGCAAGGAGTGGAGTTGGTTCGGTCACGCGTTAACTCTGCACGGTCGGTATGTTTGCACCGCAAAAAAACCTCAATGCTCAACTTGCGTGCTGGAAAAATATTGCGAGAAAGTCGGAGT
>JANZZQ010000068.1 GCA_026419315.1 Armatimonadota bacterium
CGACTAAGGAGAACAAAACAACCACGCTGAGTGCCCACCACGCCATCATTGAGTCAATAAGGTTGTGACTGACATTTGAAGGTTGACGGAAACTTTTCGCTGCGTTCGTGAAAGCATGAGGTAAGCAAACACTCCAAGGCATGAAAAGAAGCCAAATGACAGGCAAGTAAAACCAAATTGGACCACGATGTCCCTCCATCGGTTCCGCAACCCTTTGGATGTGCTCGCGCAACAGGAAGACTTGCCAAAACTTCTCACCTTCGCGAAGCCCTACGGCAATGAACCAGGGCGCCGACACAATGAAACAAGCGATTAGCCACAAACCGAGTTGCGAGACGTTTCTTTTCGGCACAGTCCACCCCGCCTCTTCCTCCCGTTTTTTCAAACTTTTCCAAATTGTCAAGGGGAAAAGCACAGCGATGGGCAAAACGAGCCCTGGTGCACCTTTGGTCAAAACCCCCAGACCTGCAGCGACTCCGCTGAACAAAAGCCAGAGAAGGTTATCGCTATTGGAAAGCCACAAGAACCCGAAAATCACTGAAGCAGTGACGAAAAAGCACAGCGTTGCCTCCGGTGCACCCCAGTTCCCTAAGATAGAAGTCATTGGGTTGAGCAAAAAGGCTGTTGCTGCCCATGCTCCTATTTCGGCAGCACCGATCTTGAACCCGAACCAACCGAGGAGGAGACTGGTGAGGATTACAGCGGCGAAGGAAGGCAACCTTGAAGCGAACTCGTTTTCACCGAAGACCGCTTGTGAGAAGGCGACAAGCCAATACATCAAAGGCGGTTTTTTGTATCTCGGTTCGCCATTGAAATACGGCACAACCCAATCCCTTCGTTCCCGCATCTCAATTGGCACGCGAGCGTAATATGCTTCATCGCCCATCAAAGGTGGAGGGTCAAGCCAAAGAGAAATTGATGGCATCCAGCCAAGCAAGATCGCCGCAAGCAAAAACAACAGGTGAGATTTGCTCATTTCAATTCCCACCCCTTGTGGCTTTCGCCAACTCGGGCAACTTTAAGGTTCCTGAAGGCACATTGCTAAGTATAGCCCAAAAGGGGTTTGCACAAGAGGTTGAAGAAACTCGGACGAGAGGTTCTTAGCAACAAGTAATCAGCGTGAAAAAAACGAACCTCCCATTACACCAAAAGAACAAAGGCATCTGAACGGCACCTAAAGACCCTTCAATAGCGGCAGTTCACAGGTGCCCTTCAGATGCCGAGCCAATTTTTGGGTCTTTCCGTTACCAGTTCCAAGCCCTGTATCTGACAGCGCCTCCGTATGTGGTTTCCTTTAGTTGTTGCCACCGGATCCATTTCACGTGTCCGTCGGCGAAACCGATGTTAGAGCCTGCGGAGTGAGGAGCGTAGTCATCCATCCTGTTGACGGGGACTCTCCCGTTACAGCCGATACAATCAGCGCCCGCCCGTGCAGCAGCGGCGTAGCGATACAAAAGGTTCAAGTTGTTAGTCTCCCAGCCCCCGAGAGTATTGAAGCAGTCTCCGAGCGTGAGAATTTCTGCAGGATACCTTAGGGTTGGCAATTTCCCCTTATTGCAGCAATTGTTGCTCATCGGTTCGTTGTAGCCGTAACTGACTTTCCTGAACGGTGGCAGGCTTGGAATATAGCGGCTGTCGTTGGGATTGGCGTAGCACCACAAACACCCACCGTTGTCGCCTCGGGTCGGACATTCAAAAAGTTGGACATTCCGGGCGTAGGGGTGAAGGCGAACATACCACTGTTGTGCGGAAGGATTCGGAGTTCCGCCACCACCAACTACACCCCACTCCCAACGAGGCCACGCTTCGTCGTAATCTTGGACATACTGGGAGAAGGCGAGAATAATTTGTTTGGTGTTACTTGCACAAGTTGCCTGACGAGCCTTCGCACGGGCTTGGGAGAAGACAGGGAAGAGGATCGCTGCTAAAATGGCGATGATCGCGATCACGACCAAAAGTTCAATGAGTGTGAAGCCCAAGTGATTTCGTTTCATTACGACACACCTCCTCATTTTTCGCAAATCGGAGCACAATTCCCGTGCCCAATCAGCAATTCTGACATTCTGACCATTACATGTCAATACTTGCCCCATCTTGGTTGCAAAAGTGTTATTGTGAACGCAAGGGCGAGTGACTGGACAACTCTAATTTCGGTTCGCCCAATCCCGCTCGTTCTCTGATAGACTGTTGGGGAGCAAGTATTTTAATTTCGTCGCCGACGACCCTGTCCGATAATTTCCGCTCAGTAAACAGAATCTTTGTTTGGACGGTATTGAAAGACAGTTCTCTTCCAACGACAAGTGGCAAAATTTCAACGGTGATGAGAAGATGCTTGCGGTTTTGGAGAGCGGCGCTGTTTGGGGGTTAGACCCATATTTGGTGCGAGTGGAGGTTGACATTTCACCCGGTCATTACTCCTTCACGATCGTCGGGCTGCCCGACAAAGCAGTTCAAGAGAGCGCCCAAAGGGTTCGCGCCGCTATCCGAAATTGCGGTTACGATTTCCCATCAAAACGCATAACTGTCAACCTCTCACCTGCCGATGTGAGAAAGGAAGGTCCTGCTTTTGACTTGCCTATTGCGCTTGGAATTTTGCTGGCAGCAGGTCAGTTGGCTTCTTTCCCCGAAGGGACTTTGGCTCTCGGCGAACTTTCTTTGGACGGTTCGTTAAGAACGGTCAACGGTGTTTTGGCAATTGCGATGGAAGCTAAGCGGCAGCGAAAAAGCAAACTGATTGTGCCGTCGGACAACGCTGTTGAGGCGGCAATCGTTGACGGGTTGACGGTTTTCGGCGTCAACAGTTTGCCTGAAGCGGTTCGAGCGATTGCGGGTGAAGTTCCACCTCAAAAGCCGCCAGAGATCGATTTGAAGCAGCCCCGTTACAGCGTTGACTTCTCTGAAGTCAAAGGTCAAGAGAGCGCGAAGAGGGCACTGGAAATAGCAGCGGCAGGTGGACACTCAGTCCTCATGGTCGGTCCACCGGGTGCCGGCAAAACGATGCTCGCTCGCAGGCTCCCCACGATAATGCCACCATTGACAATTTCTGAAGCACTTGAGGTGACGAAAATTTACAGCGTTGCAGGCAAATTACCGAAAGGTCAAGGTTTGATGACCGAACGACCTTTCAGGGCACCTCACCACACGATTTCCGCTGCTGGCTTAATCGGTGGTGGTTCGTTCCCCAAACCCGGCGAAATTTCTCTTGCCCATCACGGCGTTTTGTTCCTTGACGAATTGCCCGAATTTCACCGCGATGTCCTTGAAGCACTACGCCAACCCCTTGAGGAAGGAACTGTCACGGTCGCAAGGGCAACTCACAGCGTTACCTTTCCAGCAAGTTTTTTGTTAGTTGCAGCGATGAACCCTTGCCCTTGTGGATACGCTACTGATGCGACGAGAAAGTGTCAATGTTCGCCCCAGCAAATCCGAAACTACAGGCGCCGCATTTCCGGACCTTTGCTTGACAGATTTGATATTCACCTTGAAGTTCCAAGACTTACCGCTGAGGAAATTTTGGAACCGGGAGCGGGTGAGCCGTCGGCAAAAATCAGGGAACGGGTCTTGAAAGCGCGGGAAAGGCAACAAGAGCGCTTTGAAAAATTGGGATTGCCCATAAATTGCAACGCCCACATCCCGCCAAAAGCGATCAGGGAAATTTGCGTTTTGGACGAAGACGCAAAGGAAATCCTTCGCTCAGCAATTCAATCGCTCGGCTTATCTGCACGCGCTCACGACCGAATCGTGAAAGTGGCGAGAACGATCGCTGACTTGGAAGGCAGCGAAACGATCAGACCAAGGCACATCGCCGAGGCGATCACCTACCGAAGTCTTGACAGACAACTTTTTGAGGCAATTTGAACGGTGCTCCTTACTCCAAAAGTTTGTTGTCGCCCGATGGCGAAATCTACCCTGCAGGAGCAGCGGCTCAGAAAAACAATTTTTCGTTGAACCGAAAGCTCGAGTCCATACCCGAGCGAGGAAAATCAACACCTCAAAGGCGTTTGAAGGTAAGCCTCATCAAAACCTGAAATGGGTCTCGACGAGATTCGGTTGTCAACGAGATTTGGGGTAAAGGGTGTAAGCGGATTTGGGTTCAGCGCCCTATAATCCTTGACGGTTCAAGTCTTTGCGGTAAGGGGGAACGAAGATGAGTGCTTTTCTGAGGTTCTTGGTGGTCGTTGTGCTCATCATTTATGCAGCCTATTTCGCTTTCATCAACCACGCTGCCGCTTACTTCGACTCTCAGACGAAAATGGTGACCGTTTACTTTTGGCGCAAGTTGACTTTTTTGGCTCATTGGAATTTGCAGGATTTCGCAATCGTTGTCCGACTTTGGGAACTTGTCCTCTATGGAGCGGGTGGTGCTGCCATTGTCGGCTGGATAATCGGATGGTGTATGGGGAGGAAGGGGGTCCACGAAAAATTGCAAACCTTACGCCAAACTCAAACTGAACTTCAACAAACCAAGCAGCAAATCGTTCGGCTTCAGGAAATGCTAATTGAAACCCACCGCCAACATGAAGCAAGGTTAGCTGACTTGACAGAAAAACTTCTGGCGGTCACGAAAGCGGCGTTGCCAACTTCTGAGTTACACGTTGAAAGTCTTCCCATCATTGAAGCACCGTCTTTGCCTGAAGGGCAGGGCAAATCGGGTAAACCTCAAGGCAAGACGGAGTAGGGAGGCAAATTAGCCGTGAGACCTGAGGAAACTTTGGCTTGGGTAAGGCTCAACCGCACCGGTCTTTCACCGCAACGACAGCGGCAATTGATTGAAGCCTTTGGTTCCCCGGAAGCGGTTTTCTCCGCATCCGACAGTGCCATCCTGAGATTGCAGGGTTTCTCCGAACTTCACTTGAGCAAAATCCGTCAAGCCCAAAAGGACGCCCAACCTGAGCGGGATTTGTGGAAACTTGAGCGGATGGGTGGATGGATGTTGACAATTTTTGATGAACGCTACCCGCCACTGCTCCGCAGGCTCTCCGACGCACCTCCTTGCTTGTATGTTTTGGGGACGGTTGAGGAAAACGACGAAAGAGCCATCGCAATTGTCGGCACAAGGAAACCTTCCGATTACGGTCGCCGAATCGCTTACAAAATCGCTTCAGAACTTGCTTCCTACGGTTTCACTGTGGTCAGCGGTCTCGCCGAAGGAATTGACACCGCCGCACACAAAGGCGCTTTGGACTCTGGAGGGCGAACTTTTGCCGTCCTCGGTTGCGGCTTGGACGTGATTTACCCGCGAAGCAATAAAGAACTCGCCCGCCAAGTCGTTGACAACGGAGCACTCTTGACGGAGTTTCCTTTGGGCACTAAACCTCAGGCTTGGCATTTCCCGCAGCGGAACAGAATCATCAGCGGGATGAGCCTTGCTGTCATTATCGTTGAAGCGCCCCTCAATAGCGGCGCGCTCATAACCGCCGATTGGGCTGCTGAACAAGGCAGGGAAGTTTTCGTCGTCCCAGGTCCCGTTGACCAACCAAGTTTTGAGGGCAACCACAGGCTTTTGCGTGAGGGCGCAAGGGTTTTCACTTCGGTTGCTGATATGCTTGACGAACTCGGGGTTACCGCTTTGCAAAAACCAGAACCCGTAAAAACCCAAACTTCACCAAAAGGTCAACTCAAGCTGCCCGATTTGTCCCCCGCAGAGGCGAAAACTTGGTCGGTCTTGACATTTGATTGGAAGCACGCCGATGACATCGTTCGCGAAAGCCAATTGACGACAGGCGAAGTCCTATCGGCTTTAACACTCTTGGAACTGAAAGGCATGGTTGAACGGACAGAAGGAAACCGCTACCGACGTTCAAAACGATGGCAGTGAACGATGAAAAGGATCGGTTTGTCAAGAGGAATGACCTTTAATTCGGGAACAGGGTTGCTATCAAGTCGAAAAGTGGCTACTCAGGACGAGCACCTTAGGAATTTATCACTGACCAGTGGCAAACTTTCTGCAGAGGTGAACTTTATGGCTCGGGTGGTCGTCATTGACAACTACGATAGTTTCACCTACAACCTCGTCCAGTATCTCGGCGAGTTGGGCGTCCAGATGCAGGTCTTCCGCAACGACGAGTTGACGCTGGATCAGGTGCGCGCCCTCAAGCCGACTCGAATCCTGATTTCGCCAGGGCCGTGCACGCCGAAAGAGGCCGGGC
>JANZZQ010000069.1:0-386 GCA_026419315.1 Armatimonadota bacterium
GGTGAAAAGGAGGGTTTGGCGTGGAGTTATGGAAATTGACCGTTCACGAAGCCCATAAACTGCTCAAACGCCGTGAAATTTCGTCGGTTGAATTGACTAAATCGGTGCTTGAACGCATAAGCCAGGTTGAGGACAAAATCAAGGCTTTTTTGATAGTCACCGATGAAGTGGCATTGAAAATGGCAGAAGAAGCCGACAGGCGTTTAGCGAAGGGCGAAAATGTCACGCCCTTGACAGGCATTCCCATTGCTATAAAGGACAACATGTGCACGAAAGGCCTTCGCACCACTTGTGCTTCAAAAATTCTATACAACTTCATCCCGCCTTAAGATGCTACCGTTGAGGCTAAGTTGAAGGAAGCGGGAGCTGTTTTTGTTGGCAAGACA
>JANZZQ010000069.1:396-6128 GCA_026419315.1 Armatimonadota bacterium
CCCTTGGGACTTAGAACGGGTTCCAGGAGGTAGCAGTGGGGGTAGCGCTGCAGCGGTTGCTGCAGGTGAGTGCTTGGCTGCTCTGGGGAGCGATACGGGAGGCTCAATCCGTCAGCCTGCTGCTTTTTGTGGCATTGTTGGGATGAAACCGACTTACGGGCGTGTTAGTCGTTTCGGACTTATCGCTTTCGCTTCCTCCCTTGACCAAATTGGTCCGATGACCCGGGATGTTACTGATTGCGCCCTGTTGTTGAACATAATCGCCTTCCACGACCCATACGATAGCACTTCAATCCCACAGCCTGCCCCCGATTACACTCGAGCGCTTGTTGCTGATGTTAAAGGCATGAGGATTGGGTTGCCGAGAGAATATTTCGGTGAAGGGATTGACCCTCGAGTTGCTGAAGTAGTGATGCAGGTGGCGAAGCAACTTGAGGATGCTGGAGCTGAACTTATTGAAGTCTCGCTACCCACAACAGAATACGCGCTTGCTGCCTACTACATCATTGCCCCTGCTGAAGCGTCGAGTAACCTTGCCAGATACGATGGAGTTCAATACGGCTATCGGGCAAAAATTTTCGAAGACATCGTCGCCATGTATTCCCGAACGAGAAGCGAAGGTTTTGGGCACGAAGTCAAGCACCGAATTATGCTTGGAACTTACACATTGAGCGCTGGCTACTATGACGCTTACTACTTGCGGGCAGCGAAGGTCAGGACACTGATAAGGCGCGACTTTGAACAATCATTTCAAAAATGCGATGTGCTTTTAACACCCACTTCCCCTGTTCCGCCGTTCAAATTAGGGGAACGAACTGACGACCCTCTCTTGATGAAGATGAGCGACATCTGCACTATTCCGGCGAACATGGCGGGTTTGCCGGCAATTAGTGTCCCGTGCGGCTTCCTGAACGGGCTTCCAATAGGTGTGCAGTTCATCGGCAAGGTTTTGGGCGAGGAGACAATTCTCCGTGTCGCTTACGCTTACGAGCAAATCTCCAATTACCGCAACCTCCTTGCACCTTTGTAAACCACATCCACGACAGTTGTGGCATTATTGCAAACGGTGAAGTTTCGGGATGGTCATAACTGGAATTTTGAAGAAAGACAGACGGACGAAGAATTTGGTGCGGAGATTAAGGCAAGGTGACATTGCCCTTATCGCTCACGCTGACCTTGACCCAGTTGCCGCGGAAGCGCTTGTCCAGACCGGGGTTGCTGCAGTGATTAACACTCAACCTACCTTGACAGGTCGCTTCCCGACAACCGGTGCACTTTTGCTTTTGCAACACAATACCCCCATCGTTGAAGCGAACGACCCAAAAGTTTTTGATGAACTGTGTGAGGGCAGGACAGTTGTTCTTGACTTAGAACAGGGAACTGTCCGACAAGATGGGAAGGTTTTTCCCATCCTTGTCCTGACAGAAGCAGAGGTTCGACGGCGAATAAAGGAAGCAGAAAGAGGTTTAACTGAGGCTATTGAGGATTTCGTCGAAAACACCCTAACTTATCTCCGTCAAGAGGGGAAACGGTTGTTGGCTTCACCGATTCCCTTACCTCCTTTGAAGACCCGCATTGCCAACCGTCATGCGCTTATCGTGGTGAGAGGTCACCACTACCGCGAGGATTTACTCACCATCCGAAGTTACATTCGCGACAAAAAACCTGTGCTCATTGGTGTAGACGGTGGTGCTGATGCTTTGCTCGAACTCGGCTACAAGCCAGACATCATTGTCGGCGATATGGATAGCGTTTCTGAAGAAGCCCTTCTCTGCGGTGCCGAACTCGTTGTGCACGCCTATCCTAACGGTAGGGCTCCGGGAACAGAGCGGGTCAAACAACTTGGTTTGACTGCGCACATATTTCCCATAGGGGGCACGAGCGAAGATGCAGCCATGCTCCTTGCCTACGAGGCAGGGGCAGAGTTAATTGTAGTAGTTGGCTCCCACTCTTCTGTCGTTGAGTTCCTTGAGAAGGGACGGAAGGGAATGGCAAGCACTTTCCTGACAAGACTTAAAGTTGGACACAAACTTGTAGATGCGAAGGGAGTGAGCGCTCTTTACACAACAGGGATTCGCTGGTGGCATATTTTCCTGCTGTTCCTTTTCGGAGCCTTAGTTAGCTCATGGCTTATCCGCCTTTCACCAACTTTACAGATTTACTTGCGACCGCTCTGGCTGTGGCTGCAAACGAGCCTGGAGCATTTATTCATGGGTTGATGGGGGCAAAAGAGCATGGTTGACATCCGCTTATACATTGGGACGCTAATTGCCGTTTTGGTTTTTTTCGGGCTTGGTATTTTGGTTGGTATTGGCGTCACCCGTGAACCAAGGGCAGAACAACTTTACCAACGCATTGAACGCCAATTGCGACAGTATCGGGAAGAAACTGCCCGTGAGTTGAAAAAACGGGATGAGCAAATCAAACAACTTGACAGCGAAATCTCGTTGTTGCGTTCAAAGTTGAAAGCAAACGAACAGTTCGTGGAAAAGATATCGCCCCTTTTAGTTCAGGGCAAGTTGGTGTTCCGAAACATAGCGATTGCGCTTGCGACTCCAGATACCGATGGCAACTTGGCGCTGCGAATTCAGGCGTTTCTCGAAAAGGCGGGGGCGAAAGTTCCCCTGCGCATCACCTTAATGCCCGAGACAATTCAAAAGGTTGATGCTCTCACTTGGCGAAAGATCGCCGAAGGGATGGGACTAATAGTTGGCAATGTTGATGACGAAACTGTCAAGAACGGTGTGTGGAAGCGGGTGGCGTTACTTGTCCGATATGGAGACCCGCAAAATTATTGGCGAACTTTAAGCAAGGCTGGCTGGGTGAAAATCAACGGCAACACACAAACGCCTGTCGGTTCTGTCGTTTTGCTTTGTGCCGGTCAGAACCGAAGGGACAACGAGCAAATTAAAATGGTTGACTTACCTTTGCTCCGAGCGCTGAAAAGTGCTGGCGTTCGGGTAGTGGTAGTAACTTCGGGTTCGTTCGATGATGAAGTTATTGCACCTTATCAAGTGGAAGAACTGCCAACAGTTGATCATGTTGATTCGCCGTTAGGTTTGCTGAGTTTAGTGGCTGCTTTGCTTGGTCACCGCGACTATTACGGTTTCGGCGAAACTGCTCGCCGTCCGTTCCCCGAACCGACTTGGTTCGTCCAACAAAGTCGGCAGCAGTAGACAGCGACAATGGGCAAGGGCTTAAAGGGCGAGGGAGGTGAAGGTGAAAATGAAGTGGCAAATTCACGCAACGAACAGGAGGGCAGTTGCCATGACCTATGATGAAATCCAGCGCCTCTCGGAACAAATCTACCAAGCTAGCGAGTTTGTTGAGCGAATTGTCAATGAAATCAGCAAGGTCATAGTCGGGCAGCGATATTTGATTGAGCGGATGTTGGTTGGACTACTGGCTGATGGGCACATTCTCGTTGAAGGTGTTCCTGGTTTGGCGAAAACGATGGCTGTCCGCTGTTTGGCTGAGACCCTTGATGCCAAATTCCAGCGCATTCAATTCACGCCGGACCTTTTGCCTGCAGACATAATTGGGACAATGGTTTATGACCAAAGGACAGGAACTTTCACGCCCAAGAAAGGACCAATTTTTGCTAACATTATCCTCGCCGACGAGATTAACAGAGCGCCAGCAAAGGTTCAATCGGCATTGCTTGAAGCGATGCAAGAGAGGCAAGTGACTATAGGGGAGCAAACTTTCAAACTTGAAGAACCTTTCCTCGTCATGGCCACTCAAAACCCGATTGAGCACGAAGGGACATACCCGCTCCCTGAAGCTCAAATTGACAGGTTTATGCTCAAACTCAAAGTCACCTACCCAAGTCGCGAGGAGGAACTTGAGATTTTGCACCGAATGACCGGGGAGGAAGTGCCTTGGGTAAACCAAATTGCAACCACTCAAGAGGTGTTGAATGCCCGCAAGTTGGTTCGGAAAATTTACTTGGACGAGAAGCTGGCGAAATACATCGTTGATTTAGTCAGCGCCACCCGCGACCCGAAAGGCTACGGCATAACCGACCTAAACGGGATGATTGAATATGGAGCATCGCCTCGGGCAACAATCTACTTGGCCTTGGCTGCAAAGGCTATGGCGTTCCTGCGGCGAAGAGGCTATGTGCTCCCAGAAGACATACATGCGGTTGCCCACGATGTTTTGCGGCACCGAATCATCCTCAGCTACGAAGCTGAAGCGGAAGAGATAACGACCGAATGGGTCATTGACAGAATCTTGAGAAGAATTCCAGTGCCGTAAAGCGTTAAGGCGCAATTCATTGTGCTCAAGAGATGACGGGCTATGAGTGTGATGAAAACCGAAGGCGAAATTCTTGGGCGAAAGAAGTCTCCGAAAGAAAAGATGAGTTTGGAGTGGTTTGGGGCTTGGGCAGATGAGGATGTTTGGGCCGAGCGGGAAAGAGGGGAAGTGACCGTTAGGAAACCAGCAACTTGCTTGCATCACTTTGCGGGCTTCCCGCAAACTCTGCCCCGACTGTTTCTTGAAAGGCGTGATGGGGGTGTGGTGCTGACTGCAGCCTTCGCTACAAAGTTGCCGATTTCAAGCCGAGTTCGTGAACCCAATTTGCCTGTCTTAAAAGAGAACCTTAAGCGCATCAAGGAAACCGAACTTGACGGTCCTGCCGATTTGTTCGTTGAAATCGCTTCTGAGGAAAACATCCTTCGCAATAGGGAGACAAAGTTTGCCGAATCCGAAATTGATGGTGTCCATGAGTGTTGGGGCACTGATGCGAAGAGGAAGCGAGCAGAGTTTCCGTTCCAAGTGAAGGTGCAGGGTTTGAGCGAAAGTTGGCAAAGAAGGGAAGGTTTTTTATCACAGTGCCGTTTTGAAGGGTTTCCACATCAAAGTTGACGGGCTTTTGCGGTCACCGTTACAGAAAGTCTCCGAAGAGGTTCGTAAGATGAGACGAAGCAAGATGCGAGCAAGGTGATTTCGAATGTCGGTGCTGCGAACTACTTTGACCAAGTTAATGAATTTGCCTGCGAAGGTGCGGGCGTGGTTGCAACGATGGCAAGGTAACGGTGGACGACCTGTAAGCCAACCTGCATCACCAGCCGAAATTTTGCGTCGCGTCAAAAGGCTCGAAATGAAACTCAGAAGGCTCGTCAGTGAGATGTTTTTGGGGGCTTATGAAAGCATTTTCAAAGGACAAGGTCTGGAATTTGAGGAGGTGCGGGAGTATCAACCCGGCGATGATGTTAGGATGATTGACTGGAATGTGACGGCGAGAATGGGCAAACCTTATGTCAAGAAGTTCAGGCACGAGCGGGAGTTGAGGGTTTTTGTTGTCGTTGATATAAGCCCGTCGCTGCAGTTTGGAACTCAAGGGAAGTTGAAAAGCGAACTTGCATCGGAAGTCGCTGCCGCCCTCATTTTGGCAGCAATCCGCAGCAACGACCGAGTTGGCTTGCTTTTGTTCACCGACAGGGTTGAAAAGTTCATACCGCCACGAAAAGGGATAAGGCACGCCCACAGGCTTATTCGTGAGTTGTTGTTCACGCGACCGCAAGGGCACGGCACGGACTTGTCCGTAGCCCTTGAATTCTTGCGTAGACTAACCCGAAGACGGAGAAGCGTAATTTTCCTGTTTACAGATTTGCACACACAAGGTTACGAAAGCGCGTTAAAGAAACTCGCCACAAGGCACGAAGTTTTGGGGCTAATCTTGAGGGACAGAAGAGAGAGGTCTTTGGCTCCGCTGGGTGTTGCTC
>JANZZQ010000070.1:0-5842 GCA_026419315.1 Armatimonadota bacterium
TTTAAGTCGTGGGCAATTCCACTCGCCAGTTCGCCCAAAGTTCTCAACCTTTCAAGCCTCAAGATCTCGTGTTGTCTTTGCCGCTCCTCAGTTACGTCCTTGAGCACCCACAGTTGTCCCATAAGCGAACCGTCAGGCAACCAGACGGGAACGCAATATCGCTCTAAAACGCATTCGGGCGACGTCAAAGTTAAGGTGTCAAAGATCGGTTGGGTTAAGTCTTCAAGGGCGAGGTCAATCGCTTCTTTCATTGCGACCGGGTCTGTTGCTCGCTGGAGCAAAGCGTCCACCATTTTGGAGACGTGTTGGTAACGAAGTTGCTCAGCGGGAACTCCAACTAAATCCCCAAACCTACGGTTCACATCGTCCAAACGACCATCGGGAAGGACAAGGGCAATTCCTTCAAGCACCGCATCAAATATGACCGACAACTGCTGAGCCAGTTCAGTTTGACGGCGCAGAAGTTGACTCCTTTCCATGACTACACCCAACTGAGCGGCGAGGGTTTGCAAGAATGAAAGGTGTCGCTCGTCAAAAGCCCCAAGCTTCCTTGACTCCAAATTGACAACCCCAACGACTTCTTTCCCGATCTTGATTGGCACACAAAGTTCGGAAAGCGTGCCCGCTCGTCCGGGGAAGTAGTATGGGTTTGTTCTAACATCTCGCTCCAAAACGGGTTCGCCAGTTCGCGCAACATAGCCCATTATGCCGACAGATGTGGGAAGCCTAATCCCGAGCGGGAAGTCGGGAGGAGGGGCAGGGTAAGTGGCAACGAACTCCAAATGTTGTTTGTCTTCTGTCAAGAGCGACACGCTCACGGAATCGCAAGGGAGGATAGAAGGCACTGCTTCCACCAGAGATTGGGCGATTTGTTTGAGTTCGGCGCCCGATGCTGCCTCCAAAATCAGACGATGCAAAGCCTGGGTCTCATTCAACTGATTTTGAATTTGCTCGCTAAGCCAAAGGTTTTCAAGGGCTAACCCCACCAAGTTACCAAGTGTCAAGAGCAATTGCACCAACTCATCTTGAGGGGACAGGAAACGGCAACTATCATGGAAGTCAACAGCGATGGCTCCAATAACACCAGCGTGTCCTTTGATCGGGACGACAGCGTTGCCGAACTTGAAGGACTGACCCTTGAGGATTTGTTGCCACAACCTTCTCTCAATCTCGCCAGCCTCATTCAATGGGTCGTTAGTGACAAACAAATCCAACTTCCCAAGCAATATATCGCCCAAAACCGTTTCGCCTTCACGAATAGGCTGGAGTAACCAATCGACTTCCTGCCACTCAACTTTTCCTTGAGAAAAACCCGCCTCCTTCAATGTCCCATCAGGAAAGCGGACGAAAACAGACAGGCTTTCAATTCCAAGCATCTCGAGACCTTTGCCGATTGTAGCGATCACATCATCCGACGAGCGTGCCCCCAGCAAGTCAACACTGAGTTGCAGCAGCACCGTTCGCTGCTTCTCCTGCTCTTTCTCCGCTTCATCGCGCAAAAGTGCGTTAAGGGCTATCGCCAATTGCTCTGAAAGGCTGTCAAGGAAGGCAATATGGCTTTCGTTGAAACCTTCCGGGTAGCGGCTTGAAAAGTTTAGTGTGGCTTTGAACCTTTCAGGCATGGGCAACGGATAGACGAGTGCTGAGCGGAAGCCATGTTCCACCAACCACTCTTCTGCAGGAAACTCGGTTTTGTCCAAGTAGGGGCGTAACATCGGTTTTCCAGTCCGCATCGCTTCCCTCGCTGCACCGTAGTAAGCGAAAGGTTTCACCCTGTGAATTTCCCAAACAGCACCATTGTTCCAAACAACATACAGCCATTCGCGGTTGGTTAGTTCATCATAAACGCTGATGCTGAATCGGTCAAAGGCGATAAAAGGTCTAAGCGCTTCAGCGAATCCTTGCAAGATTTTGGGCATTGGTTCCCCGGAAATCAGCAAAGTGTCAAGGTGGCGAAGAAGTTCCAAATGCTGCCTTGTGTTTCGCTCTTTCTCTAACGCTTGTTCCAACTCCCACTGCTCCATTAACCGTTGCAACAACAACGCGATTATCGGCAATATCGGCTGTAGGCGTTTGAGGTCTTCCTCGGAATAGGCATTAGGCTCCCGATGGTGGAAGATGAGGGCAGCGATAACCCTTCCCCCCGCTTCAATGGGCACGGCGAGGCGGGTGTGAAAACCTGCGGACTTGACAGCCGAGAAAGATGGCGTGATTTCCATTCCGTCGGTCTCGAACAATGGGCGCTTATTTTGGACAACCCAACCGGTTGCCGTCCCCTCAAGCGGTCTTCTCTCACCAGACCTAACCAAACCCTCAACTTCTCCCTTCGGGACAATGATTTCAGCGAATTGCTCGTCAGGATGAACTAAGGAGCAGGAGAGCCTGTCAAAATCCAGAATGCCTTTCAAGTGGTCTGAAAGCGCTTGCGCCATTTGGCGCCAATCCCTCGCGTGAACCAGCGTCTCAATTAAAGGCAACCATTTGTTACCGACCATTTGGGCTTGGGACTTCAATGTGCCGTCCCCCCTTGAACCCACACGATAACAACTACCCCGTCCTTTTTGTCCACCCGAGGCAATTTCCGGGTAGAAAACCAGGTTTTAGCGATAAAATTGGTTCGAACAGTTCGGTTAGAAAGTTTAGCAACCGAACTTCAAAATGTCTATGATGAGGCAGAGAAATGCTATGTCTTCGTCAACCCCTGCGAATCTGATTTGTCGCTCAACTGCAACACCGGTTTGTTTGCTCTCTCCTTCATCCTACACACGGAGCAAATTTCGGCTGTTGTCGGCATCCCGCAGCGAGCGCAAGGCCTTAAACCTGGTTCGGGGAACTTTTCTTCAAGCAAGGGTTGAATTTGCTCAACGAACTGGGAATAGAATGCCCACTTTGTTCCCGGGGAACGTTCTTCAATGCGGTTAAGCAAATCCTTGTAGAACAATGATGATGCACCAACAGAGTATGGGCATTCCTGTTCAATGTAGGGGATGCGGTTGAGTATGGTGAACAAAGCCACTTGCTTTTCGGTAAAGCGGACGAAGGGCTTGATTCTTTTGAGCAACCCGTCTCTTGACGGCAAAACCGGAGACTGTCGCGCCAAGTAACCAACTTGCCACCTCATCACGTTGCCCATAAGTGTTGCCGCTTCGTCGTCTAAGTTGTGTCCTGTTGCAATGACAGTGTATCCATGCTCCAATGCGAACTTGTTAAAGAGGTAACGCTTAACTGCACCGCAAGCGGAACAAGGTTCGCGATTGCTCGCGAAGGCTAAATCCGGCACAGGTTTTCCCATCTCCTCTGAAACGCTGACCACATGCAGTGTCCTTCGAATTCGGTCGGCAAGTTGCTGAGCAAACTGCTTTGAACGGAGCGAGTATTCGCCTGCGGAAATCCCCAAGTCCAAGTAAAGCCCATCAGCCTCGTAACCAAGTTGGGACAAGGCGAACCAAAGGCCGAGACTGTCCTTGCCACCTGAAACCGCTACGAGGACTCTGTCGTCGGGCATTATCATTCGCCATTCTTTTATCGTCCTTTCCGTCATCCGCAAGAACCATTTGGGGTAGCAATCTTTGCACAAAGCGAGGCGATGTTCCCTCATGTATATGACCGCCTTTTGCTTACACCAAAGGCACTTTTTCACTCTTTGCTCACCTCATAGTTTATCGGTTGAGCGCTTGGGCAGAAAGCGTTGACGAAACTGAACCAACAAAGCTCCCCCCGAAATTGCGCTTATGACTTTCACTTCATCGTCTTCCTCAAGCCAATCGTCTTCTGTGAGGACTTCCTCACCGCGCACCACGATCGTGCTTTCGGGCGACAAATTGAGTTTCTCAAGTAAGTCCTTAACCCTCATCCGTTGGTCAAATTCAAAGGCTTTACCACGAAACTCAACCCTCACGGTGATTGCCACCCCCTGCGGTCAATGTGTTAGACTGATACTTGCCGGAAAAAGAGTGCGCAAAAGAATTTTAACAACTTCATGACCGGCAAGGGGGTAAGGTAAATGCGGCGATGGAGATGGCTCAACACCGGCTTGCTCGCGTTGGCATTTGTTTTCCCTCTGAATTGTCAAGATTTGCTGCAAATGTTCAACGAAGGGCTAAGGCTTTACCAAGAAGGCAAAGCCGATGAGGCGTTGGCGCTTTTTCGGAAGGTTGTTGAAATCAACCCCAATGATGGTGAGGCTTGGATTTACATTGGAACAATTTTGCTTGTCAAAAACGACCACGAAGGCGCAATTAACGCTTTGGAAAAGGGTTTAAGCCAATCCTTACCGGGGCTTATTGCTGCACAAGGTTGGGTCAACTTGGGAGTTGCATACCAACTTGGTCGTAAAGATATTGCAAAGGCAATTGAAGCCTACGAACGAGCCATCGCTTTCAAGCCAGATCTCCCCGAAGCACACCACAACCTCATTTTCGCTCACTTGTTGCGAGGGAACTTTGCCGAAGCTGTAAAAGCGGGTGAAAGGGCTTTCTCTGTGTTGGGAAGACCTCTCAAGCCTGAGCAACTCCAAGCAACTTTTGAGAAGGCTCTTGAGTTTTTGGCTCGGGACTACGACAGGGCTTTAGAGCTTCTTCGGAGCATGGCGCAACAGCAATTGCCCCACCATGAACTCTTCTCCTTGATGGGACAAGCCTACGAGGGTTTGAAGCAATTTTCGAGGGCAGCACTTTTTTACGGTCAAGCGGCAGCCTTAGCCCCTCAGGTTGCGAGGTATCACGTTTCTTTCGGTTTGGCTTTAAGGCAGATGAAACGCTTGACTGAGGCAGCGAAGGTTTTGGAAAGGGCGACTGCCTTGGACAATCGCGATGCGTTCGCTATAACGGTTTTGGGAATCACCTACAGCGACTTGGGGCGCTGGCAGGAAGCGGCAATCGTCTTGAGAAGAGCCGTTGAACTTGACCCTCAAAACTTTGATGCACACAGCACCCTCGCTATTGCTTATGAGCGGTTAGGGCAAATACCCCAAGCTATGCAGGAATACCTCACCGCCCTTGGAATCCGAGAAGAACCTTTCATCCTGGTCAATTTGGCTCGTCTTTATCTGGTCCAAGGGGAAGGTGCTGAGCAAGGTGGGCGAATTAAAGAAGCAGAAGATGCTTACCTGCAAGCCATTCAGAGGTTGCGTCGTGCTCTGGAGTTGAGCCCCAACCTCGCACCCGCTCGGCTGAACCTCGCTATCGCTTTGCGCAAACGAGCCCGCCTCTTTCTTCAGCAAGGGCAAATGAAGCCTGCAGAGGAAACCCTTCAAGAGGCAGAAAAAATTCTGCAACAACATTTGACTCAAAGCCCTGACCCAATCGCAAAGCTGGAGATGGCGAGGTTGCTCGGTGACAGGAAGCGGTATGATGAAGCCTTGAAGTTGGTTCGTGAGGTAATAGCCGCCCAACCCAAGTTGGAAGATGCTTACATCTATTTGGGATTCATCGCCTTGCAGTTAGCGAGACTTGACGATGCCGAACAAGCGTATATGCAGGCGCTGAAACTGAACCCGAAAAGTGCTGATGCGATGGTCGGTTTAGGGGCCGTCGCTTTCCACAGAAATCGGCTCGACGAAGCAGAAGCTTGGTTCAGCCGTGCCCTTGAGGTCAACCCAAATCACCCATACGCAAAGCAAAATTTGGAAATCGTCAAGCAAGCGAGGGAGAAAGCGAAGTAGTTAACGGGCAGCAATGTTCTGAAAGGCGACCACCAACAAACTCAAGTCCAACCCTTGTCCTCCCCGCCAAAGGCAAAAAGGTTAAACCGAGGGTGGCAAAATTTGATGCCAAGGTTGACAAAACCTTATGAGCGAACTTGCCCAGTCAAAAGTGGCAGGTGAACATGCGCTGAGGTGCAG
>JANZZQ010000070.1:5852-6092 GCA_026419315.1 Armatimonadota bacterium
CCGTGCAACGAACTGGCGGAAGGAACGAATTTGAGTGGTTGTCAAGATTGAGTTTCACGAAATTCGTTTTCGGTGATCTTTCGTCACGAGCTCCCGAGGTGAGGGACTTGAGGCGAGTGGGCTTGCTGGTCGCTTTGCACAAGCCGGGAGTGAGCGAATCCGTTCGGCAAGTGGTCGCTTTGTTGGAGGGTTTGGGATTTGAAATTGCTATGCCCAACGAAGTGGCAAACTTGCTCGACC
>JANZZQ010000071.1 GCA_026419315.1 Armatimonadota bacterium
GGCTGGGGCACTTCAAGGTTTGGAAGCAACAGCGATCGCACTCAAAGCGGTTGAGTCCTTGACAACTGGCACAACACAAGCAATCAAAGCAAGCGAATTACAGATAGGCTGATGAGGCAGTTAGTTGCAGTTTGTTCTGCGCCAACAAGTTTGTTCTGAGAAGCCGGTGATAGCGTAAATTGGTGATGCCGCAAATCTGTCCCGCAGCGACAAAGTTTTGTTTAAAGACTAAGTCTAAGTCGGCGGGGTGTAAAACCCCGCCCTACAGGTTGATTTGTTTTGTGCTGTTTTGCTCTGTAGGGCGCGGATTCACTCCGCGCCGAAAAAAGTTTCGTTCAAAAACCGAGTCGGCGGGGTGTAAAACCCCGCCCTACAGGTTGATTTGTGTTATGCCAGTTTCGTTTTGTAGGACACGGATTTATTCCGTGCCGACAAAACTTCGCTCAAAACTAACTCAACGGGGTGTAAAATCCCGTCCCACAACAGGTGGCACAATAAAATTGGTGAAGCCAAAGCAGCAAAGGAGGTTTGAGCGATGCCCATTTCCACCAACGATTTCAGGCCGGGAATTACGGTGATAATTGATGGCGAAATCTACATGGTGCTTGAGGCGCAACATGTCAAGTTGGGACGAGGCGGCGCCCATGTCAGGACACGAATCAAGCACTTGCTTACGGGAAATGTCCTTGAGCGAAACTTCCGGGCGGGTGAGGAGTTCGAGCAAGCGATCGTTGAACGCCGTCCGTTTCAGTTCCTTTACCAACAGGGTGACGAGTTCGTCTTCATGGATGTTGAAACCTACGACCAAGTGAGTCTAACCAGAGAGCAAGTCGGCGATGCTGCCCAGTTTTTGAAGGAAGGAACCGAAGTCATTATGGTCTTCCATGAAGGCACCCCGCTCATGGTTGAATTGCCGACGGCTGTTGAGTTGCAAGTTGTTGAGACCGACCCGGGCGTTCGCGGTGACACTGCTTCTGGCGGTTCTAAACCGGCGAAGCTGGAAACTGGTGCGGTTATTCAAGTGCCTTTGTTCATCAATGTTGGCGATATAGTTCGCGTTGACACGAGAACGGGACGATACATCGAGCGAGTAAAATCTTCGTGATTAATGGCAGAAAAACGAGGGAGGCAAAAAGCCATGAAGTCTGCACCTGGCGGGATAAGCCGAATTGAGTTGGCGATTTTTTGTCGCCAGTTCAGCGCCATGTTAAGCGCAGGCGTTGACGCCTTTCGCGGGATAGAAGTTCTCCGCCAACAAACCGACAACCCGCGCTTGATGGAAGTTCTTGACGGAATTGCTCGTGACCTTGCCCTGGGCAAAAGCCTTGCCCATGCCTTTTCGCGTTACCCCAACTATTTCTCGCCGCTATTCATCAGCATGGTCAGACAGGGGGAACGGGAGGGGATTTTAGGCGAGGTTCTGTTGAAACTTGCGGAACACCTTGAGCGGGAATCAACGGCTTTTGGTTTTGGAGCGGAACAAGCGGTAGCCCGAATGGATTGGGATGCTTTGGTTGAGAAGCTTCGACCACTCGTAACCTGGTTGGCGATAGTTGTCGGCGTCATTATGGTTGCCGTCGCATCGCTTTGGTATATCACGCTTGTTGGGTTTCTACCCCGTTCGTATCTTGGTCCAAACATCGTTTTGCTTATCGGGTTGATGATGTTGCTTTTCGCCCTTGTCTTTCTCCGCTACAAGCCGCCTCAACTTTTGAGGTGCAACTTCTGCGGTCGCCCAGAGAGCGTTGCTGGAACACTTATTCCGGGCGAAGGGGTTCACATTTGTGCCGATTGCGTCCAAAGAAGCGTTCAAATTTTGCGGGAACATCAATTGGCTGTTGCTGACCAACCCGCTGAAGTTGCAGCGACCGTAGGGGAAACGGAAACAACTGAAGAAACCAAAACGCAAGAACTTCCCGAGAACGAAAAACTTTGGAGACCTCGCGGTCAGGTAGTATACTTGAGCGATGAAGAAACGCCGGAAGAGGAACGAATCAAGATTTTGCCGAAACCTGAAGACGAAGAGTGATGAGGCGAGGTCAAAGGGGTTGAATGTTTGATTGACAGATTTGAACGAGCCGTTGAAAAACTTCAGGGTCGCCGTCCCAACGAATCCAAAAGCCCCGCAAGTTATCCAATCGGTTCGGCTTAAGGTAGGGGCTGAGGAACAACCTATCGGGGAAAGTTTCCAAGCGGCGAATTTGCTCCCAACGAATTTTTCGCTCGTGAAGGAAACTTGACATTTCTACACCCTCTTTCGTTACCCTGTATCGGACGGGGAACAAAAACTCGCCGACAGCGTTCAGCAAAAGCAGTGCCATCAGGAAGGCAACAAAGGGGTGAACCGAAACCCAACCGATAGCGAGGACAAAGGCGATGATGGCAATCGTTGCTGCCGCCTTCGCCGGTTGCTTGCGAGCCATGTGGATAGTCCACTCCATCAAAATTTGACTTGCCGCTTCTTTTTGCTTGACAATTTTTTGCTTTCGCTTTGCCCTTTTTGCCATGGCTGTCACCTTTGAAAATTTCGGGCGTCGACAGCGCTTGGGGCGTTGAACTTCAATTGAAAGTTTTGCGCCGTTTAGGCAATGTCATCCGAGATCGTCAATAGTCCAACTTCAGGATGCAAGCCATCACCTCAATCGCGCCCGAACCTCAAAACCCGTCCACCTCTTTCTTTCGTCGGTTGACCTTTCGCCAGCGACGGAACGCCGTTGACGAAAACCCATTCAATCCCCTTTGCCGGGGCATGTGGGTTTTCGTAGGTTGCTTGGTCGGCAATTTCGTTCGGGTCAAAAACCACCAGGTCGGCGAAATAGCCTTCCCTTACAAGCCCACGCATCTTCAAACCTAACTTGAGCGCCGTTTTGCCCGTCATTTTAGCGATGGCTTCATGCCAAGTCAATTTTCCCTTTTCGCGAACGAGCCAGCGCAAAACTTTCGGGAAAGTCCCGTAAGTTCGCGGGTGGACATAAGGCTTAGGTCCAGGCGATTCTATCGGTGGAGGAATTGTCAAGGCATCCGAGCCAATCAAGCACAAAGGGTGTGCCAAAACCTGCTCAACATCTCTTTCGTCCATTACGAACCAAACCATAGTCACCGCGTTGCTCTCGCGTTCAATGAGTTGCAAAGCGGCTTCTGGTGGCGATGTGCCGAGTTCTCGGGCGACTTCCGTCAGAGGTTTGCCCTGCAAACTTCGGTATTCATCCGAAAGGACGGAAGCGACTATGATCTTGTCCCACTCCAAGGTCTCATCGCTCTTCAAAGCTTCAAGGATTCGTTCGCGTTGGTGTGAATCTTCCAGCCGTTTCAACATAGCAACTGCTCCACCTTCAAAAGCCCAAAGGGGTAAAAGTTGGCTCAAGTTAGCGCTGCCAGCAGTGTAGGGATAGGCGTCAAAGTTGATATCGTGATGCAAGGCAAACCGCTCAATCAACTGCAAAGTTACAGCGACTTTGCCCCAGTTTGGTCTGCGCGATGCTTTGTGGTGCGAGATCTGCAACTTGACGCCCGACCTCAATGCCGTTTGGAGCGCTTCGGTGATAGCGGTGACTAAAGCATCGCTTTCGCTGCGGATGTGGGTGGAGTAAAGTCCGCCCCTCTTCGCTACGACTTTTGTCAAGGCTACCAACTCGTTGATATTTGCGAAGGCGCTTGGCGGGTAAATCAACCCGCTTGACAATCCCCATGCCCCTTCTTCCATGCACTCCTCAAGCAATTTTTGCATTGCCTTCAATTCCTCATCGGTTGCAGGACGATTTTCAAACCCGACGACGCTCGCCCTCAAAGCGCAATGGCCGACGAGGGGGACAACATTGACCGATGGGCGTGTGGACTCCAAATCGTCAAGGAACTCGCCAAAGCGCTCCCACCGCCAATCAGCGGTTGAATCAATCACGCTGAGCAGTTGCTTCAACTCGTTTCTTCGTTCTTTTTGAATCGGTGCTGGGGAGTGGCCGCAATTCCCGATGACGACAGTCGTCACGCCTTGCGAAACCGAGCAGTGCGCTTCGGGGTGAACGATCAAAGCGGTATCAAAATGCGTGTGGAGGTCAATGAAGCCAGGCGCGATGAACTTTCCCATCGCGTCAATTCGGTTTCTCGCGGGTGCGTGAAAAAGTTGACCTACCGCAGCGATTTTGTCGCCTACAATTCCGACATCGGCGAAGAAAGGCGGTCGTCCCGTCCCGTCAATGACGCGCCCGTTGACAATGAGCCAGTCAAAACTAAGTGCAGGGTGCGACGTGCAATGCGCAGTCATGTCCGTTTTCCCCTTGACAATTTTTCGGAGGTTTTTTGTTGGCTTTTGTTGGCACGGTGCAAAACCGTGCCCAATTTGAAAAATTTTTCGCTCGCACTGTGTCAAAATTTTGTCGCAGAGTCTCGTTGCAATTTTGCGGGCGACGAAAGGAGTGACTGGAAATGTGCCCGCGTGAAGTTACGGAACAGTGGGAACTTCAATGGCTATCGCCGTATGCAACCAAGAGCGCTTTGAGCAAAGGGCGAAAGAACCCCGAACCCAAATGCCCTATCCGAACGGAATTTCAGCGCGACCGAGACAGAATTTTGCATAGCAAAGCCTTTCGCAGGTTGATGCACAAGACCCAGGTTTTCATTGCTCCGAGAGGCGACCATTACCGAACTCGGCTGACCCATACTTTGGAAGTCGCTCAAATTGCCCGAACAATTTGCCGAGCACTCAGACTTAACGAGGATTTGGCGGAAGCAATTGCACTTGGCCATGACTTGGGTCATCCACCTTTCGGACACGAGGGGGAGGAAGCGCTGGATGCCGCCTACCGAAAATACGATCCAGACGCCCACTTCCGCCACTACGAACAAAGTTTGAGGGTCGTGGAAGTTTTGGAAAACGACGGGCGAGGTTTGAACTTGACTTACGAGGTCCTTGATGGTATTGGCTACCACTCCAAAGGTCAGACCGACTTGGCAATTGACTTGAAGAACGACGAGGGCAAAGACCACATACCGTCAACCCTTGAGGGGCAAGTTGTCAGAATCGCTGACCGAATCGCCTACGTCAATCACGACCTTGACGACGCTATTCGGGCTGGAATTCTGACTTTAGAGGATGTGCCGCAGTCAATCTTGGACGTTCTGGGGCGAACACATTCCCAGCGTATCACTACCCTTGTCTGGGACATCGTTGAACAAGGTATTGATGACGGCAGGTTGAAAATGAGCCCCAAGGTGCTCAAGGCACTTAACGACCTGAAAGACTTTTTGTTTGAGCGAGTTTACTTGAACGAGAAACAGGTTAAGGCTGAGGCTGAGAAGTGTCGGGTCGTTATCGAACGACTTTTTGACTACTACATGCAACACCCAAACGATTTGCCGATCGGCCCGGCGGAAAAAGGCTCGCTGAGCCAGAAAGAGCTGGCAAGGCTCGTTTGTGACTACATTGCCGGAATGACTGACCGATACGCTATCGACCTCTTCTCCCGCTTGTTTGTCCCGCAAGGTTGGCAAGTCGCTTGAGGTCAGGGTAGGAGAAGTTTCGGACAAAGATTTGGGGGAGAACCGAAATTGATGAGCGGAAAGGCGTAAATGTCGGGTTTTGCCCGACAAAATATTGGAATGGGTCAGACAAAAATCAAAAAACGAGGTGAGATTAGATGGTCAGTAGGCTTTGGCAGTGGAGTGCAATGTTTTTGGGCGTCATCCTTCTGGTTCTGACCTTTGCTGCTTCGCCTTTTGGGCAAGAGCAGAGGGAGAAAATACCTCGCGTTAGGGGGCGCTGCCAAGTTTGTCATAGGGAGGAAGCGATTGAGTGGGCGAAGTCCGGGCATGCTAAGGCTTGGACGAGCGAAACTTTCGCTGCGGCAACCAACAACCGTTCCCAAAAAGAGTGCTTGAGTTGCCATGCCCCTGACAAGATTTTGGTTACGGGATTCGATAAAGAGCCGAAGTTGAGGAGCGAAATGGTTGAAAGCGGGGTTGATTGTGTCGCTTGCCATCAGGATGCCAACGATGCTCAGCATGGCAAAGTCGGTCGCAAAACCGACGCTCACCCTACCGTCAAGAACGAGAAACTCGGGACCGTTGAGATGTGTGGGAC
>JANZZQ010000007.1 GCA_026419315.1 Armatimonadota bacterium
GTCTTTAACAGCTCGGCGCTCTAAAGATTGGCTCGGGACTTTACAATTTGAAGTCCGGATGCTGACAAATGACGGGAACGTTTCCGAGACCCTAAAGAGGGCAAAGGAATTTTTAGCGGCAGTGTGTGGGCATTTAGTTAAGACAAAGTGACGAGTGGAGGGTATAGCACTGGCTGTGAGCTTCATCAACAATAAGAGAAGGTGAACACATCGTGAGGCGAATTGTCGAAGCATGGACATTTTTGATAGAGGGTATAGGGGAGCGGCTTGGGCGTTGGTTTGTTGTTCCCCTCCAGAGAATCTGGATTTGGATGCAAGAGAGAGCTGGGGCGGTGTTTTTGACACTCTTCACATTAGGGTTGGTTGCAGTGGGTGTTGCTCTTGCTGTTTTTATGTATCGCCGACAATTTGGCACAGTTGTTAGCCCGGAGGTTTTGGATTTCTTGCAGGTGGCAGCCAATATTGCATCGGGGCAGGGAATGAAAACTTCAGTGCTTCGGCCATTTGCCTTGACATCAGACTTTACTGCTGCCCCCATTACTGACCTTTACCACCCCCCTTTGCCGCTTTGGATTTGGGGCTTTTCTTTCGCTGTGTTGGGGCGAAGTAGCGAATTCCTATCTGTCTGTCTGGCGGGGTTGCTAATTGGGCTAATAGCAGCAGGATTGTTCCTCCTTGCTGCTCGTCTTCTGAACCTATGGGCGGGGTTGCTTGCCGTCGGGCTGCTCTTGCTCTCACCTTTGACTTCAGTAGTGAGTGGGAACGGACAACCTGCTGCCTTTGCTGCCGCGCTGTTCCTCTTGTGGCTAATGGTGATGATGAGAAGGAACGTTTGGACCCGACGGACCGCTATCGGTGGTGGGTTATTGCTGGGAATGGTTGGTTTGGCTCAAGGTTTAGCGTTGTTTGCTGCCCCAGTAGCGTTGTTGAGCCGCCAGTGGGAATCGCGAAACGCGCGAATATGGTTTTTGGTAGCGTTGCTACTGGTCCTCTTGCCTTATGGCTGGCGGAACTTCCGATGGGTAGGTCATCCTTTTACCCCTTGGAAAACCTACGCTTTTTTATTGGACACCCGTTCATTCCCTGGCGACAGCATTTATCGGCATGCATTTACCACCCCACCATCGCCTTTCCGCCTGATCTCCGCTCATTTCTCCGAAATTGTCCAAAAGAGCCGAGTGAACTTTATGTCCAAGATACCGGAAGCGATGGCAAATTGGGGATGGTTTGTTTTTGTGCCTGCTCTGTTTTCTTTCCTCTTGATTAGACGCTGGAAGGATTCATCGCTTCGGTTTGTAATGAGTGTCTTTTTCGTGACTTTAACAGCCGTCTTGGTTCTTCTCACCCTCACCAGGGTCATCTCAGAAGTCACATTTTTCCTGCTACCTATCGGTTGTCTCTTGGCAGCAGCGACAATCGTGGAACTTGGAGCGCTGGGAACAAGTTGGCTTCAAAGAATTCGGCGTATTCCTGTCCCACGATGGCTTCTTCAAGGGTTTTTCCCTGTTCTCCTCTCTTTGGGGTTGCTTTACGGACAAGGAATGTTGGCCCTTTCTTTGGTGCGAACTTTGGTGCCACAAGTTAACCCTGGTTGGCAAGGTGCTCAATTGGCTCGTATATTAATTCCGGGCAAGGGGACATTGCTCGCTTCTGATGAGCCGAGATTGATTGCATTTCATTTGCGCCGTCCAGTGGTTTGGTTGCCCTGCCATTGCGAAGACTGGGAGCGCTTGTCAATGCTCAAAAAAGTCACCCACATTTGGCTCAGCCCCAATGCCTTGATGGAAGTGGGGGGTAACGGAGACACTGCTTTGAGGTTAACCTTAGTCATCGGTGAACCGTTCCTCGGTCGCTTTTATCCCATCTTGCTTAGAGATGCCATGTATATCCGTCCGACCCCGTTTTTGATGGCTGCACCGGAATCTTTGAACAACCGCGAACCCATGCAAGAGGACAAAAACCTCTCTCAGAAGTCGACGAGGGAATTGCTCCTACTTGGGCAAAAGTATGTCCAGGAAAGGAAGTATGAGGAAGCAGAGAAGGTCTTCTTGGTTGTCCTGCGACGGCAACCCTCAGCGGAGGCGTTCTTCTACTTGGGAACAGTCTGGTTAATGCAAAACCGTTATTTTGACGCCATTCGCGCATTCCAAGCGGCATTAGGCGAGAACCCTGGATTTTTCCCCGCCGCAAATAATTTGGCGTGGACTTACTTGCAAATACATGAGAAGTTCAACCCTCAGGGGGGTAGTTACCTCATCCAAGCCGAATGGTGGGCGGAATACGCTTTGGAACTTTGCCCCAATGACCCTAAGGTCAGAGCGCATATCTTGGACACTGCAGCATGGGTTGATTTTTGGAGGGGGCGGGCGACCGGGCGGAGAGCGCAGGTTCGTTGGAGGCTCAAGCGGGCGCTAGCGCGGCTTCACGAAGCTCAAAAAACACTTCCCAACGACCCCAACATCAATCACCATCTGGCTATGGTTTACATGGAGTTAGGGGAAACACAAAAGGCACAGCAATATCTGGAAAAGGCAAAGAAGAAATAAGTCCCGCAAAGTGTCTGGTTCGTTCGTAAATCGCTGAATTTACCGCCATGCAAAAAATTAACCTTATCGTCCAGTGCCTCAATAGAGCGAAAATGTGGCGTTGCCCCGTCCACTGGCACCCAAGGGATTGGCAGGAAGAACTTTTAGCTGTCGCACGGGCTGCCTTGTGGGAGGGGATAAGTAAAGGCATTCGCTCTGAGCATGAACTGCGTCGGTTCATCATGGCTTCACTGATGCGCCGCTATCGCGACGAGTGGAATTACGGAATTCGTTGGGCGATTCCCTTGCTGACAGAAGATTGGGATGACGAAGAGAGGGAGACGATTGATGGTGAGAGCGTAACAGCCAACCAACACAATTGCGAGAAAGAATCAATTTGGCTCAAAATGTTAATTCGAGAAGCACTAACACATTTGAACGAAGACGAACGCTATCTGATAGAGCGTCAGTTTTGGGATGGAGCAACCGAAACCGAGCTGGCGAAAGAATTGGGTATCAGCCAGCCTGCTGTTCACAAAAAGTTGAAACGGACTTTGAAGCGACTGCGAACGTTACTTGAGCTATCTTGAGAAGATGAAAACGCTTCTTGAAAAACTTAGCGTCGGGGTTAGGACCCAGACGCTTTTACTTTTGTCTACTTAACGGAAGGTGTCAATTCTCAGCCAATTCAACACTCTTGTCATTTGTCAACTTTTTGCTGACCCGATACACGCAAGTCTGAACCTCGCCCCTATAAAGGTCACTGCAAACGCACAACGGTAAACGTTTGAACTTTTCGCCCCTCTTCATCAACAGCCCGCACCCGGACCAAGTATGCACCGAGACCGACTGGTTGTTTGTGGTCGTCTGTTCCACGCCAGAAGAGGCAATGTTCCCCAGCAAAGCGAAATTGATCTGCTTCTACGACCGCTATTGTGCGTCCTGTCAAGCTCAAGATTTCCGTTGTTGTTTGAGCGTTCTTTGTCAATCCAAACTTGACAATTACCCCCTTCCCCCTCATTGGTTGGGCTTTCAAATTCACGATGCGCAGCATTCCTCCACCAGTTCGTTCTAGAAGCAGCACGAATCTCCGTTCTGTCTCACCCTCTTGAGGTGCGAACCTGTAAAAGGGGGCTGTCCGAAGGTAAATCCTTTTGCCTGTTGCTTTATCTATCAAGAAAACGGCGTATTCCTTTGGGACACCTAACATCCCATCAAAGGACAGAGAAATTTCACTTTGTTGCTGACCTCGAGTCGGTAACCAACGCACTACGAGTTCCCACACCATCCTTTGAGTCGGCTTGTCCCTCACTTCCGCTACAAGTTCCCGGTTCTCATCAAGCAAGGTTACTTGCAACATTTTTCCCGTCGGCGGGGGAGGGGGTTCTGGTGCTTGCAAGCGTGTTCCGCTTTTGACCCCAATGAAGGCTTTACTCTCCACCCTATTGAATTCCGCGCTGATGCATATCCCAAATCCCTCACCAGTTGAGGGTTGTCTGGGCGGTTTCGGTATCCTTTCTGTCTCCAATGGACTAAGGATCAACTGACATGCAACGTGAGCTCTAATCCAATAAGCGTTGAATGGTTCCATAACTGGCTTAGATTCGGGCAGGATGGCTTCATTGTGGACTAAAAAGTAACTTCCCGCATTTGGGGTTCTGGGATTTGGCTTCCATCCCCAAAGGTAGTCTTCCAACCAACCTGCTGCCCGAGCGTCTCTCAGTGACTTAACTTCACCCTGCCGACGAACTTTAATGGAATCAGGGTTCCAAAGGACAGGTTTCATAAATGGGCAACCGATAATATTCCAGCCAGGCTGAAGGTCAATGACCACTTCTTCTTCAACCTCGTGACCGACAAAGTAAACCTCTTTATCGGCGTCCAACTTGAGCCAATAACCTCGTCCAAGGTGTGGGCGTGCGGCAATTTCCCCGAAAGCACTTCCAGGTGGCGCCGTTGCTGCTGAGGCGTAGACATACCGGTTTCTGAGTGCATCCCAAGTTACCACCCGCAGTTGGTTTTCAGGCAGCTCCAGCAGTTCAGCCCACGTCTGTTCCGTTCTGAGCGGCACGCTGACAAAGGATAAGCCCTTGAAGATGCGATGCGATGTTGTGAAAACGCGAAAGGAACGGACTTCGCTAAATGGGCCTTCCATCCAGTCATCGCTTGCAACTGCCCGCCAGTAGTAAGTCCCTGGTGCTAAGGCTTGATCAGGAGGCAAAGCCAAGCAGATTTCTTGTCCGCTATTAACCTCTGGTGTTATGAGTTGGTGCAGAAGTTTGCCTTTCCCATCCAATATGTCGACGCGAATCCGCACACGCTGCCCGGTAGGGTCATTGGCTTTGACTTTAAAAGTTGGGGTTGAAGGGACAACGGCGTTTTCTTCGGGGGAAATCAGTATTGGTGCGAGGGGAGGGTTGTTTACAGTGAAGCTCCTCGTTTCACTCCATTCGCTTTCAATTCCTTCCTCGCTTATCGCTTTCACTCGCCAAATGTAAGTGCCTTCCCCAAGCAATTGTTCAGGAGGGACAGTGAAAGTTGCTTCTTTTCCGCTCTCAACTAGTTCTGTCTCGAAAACTTTCACTTCCTCACCCCGCTTTACCTCGATCAGGAATTTGACCCTTTCCCATTCTGGATCCTCTGATTTGACCTTGAAAGTCGGGGTCGGCATAACGACTGAGTTATTCACCGGTTCCACTAACGTCGGTGGGGACAGTGGCCCTTTAACGGTAACCGTGACTGGCTCTGTGTAAGGGCTTTCCCTTTTGTATTTGTCCTGGGCTTTGACCCTTACTGTGTATGTTCCAGGAAGTAGAGGTTCCGGGGGAGTGAAAGTCAACTCGACTCCGCTTGAGGTGTAATCTGTAATGTAGGTTTCAGTTTGTCCTCCCTTTGTTACCTCGATTATGAACCTTATTGGAAACTCACCATATGCCTTTAATCTGAAAACTGGATTGAAGCTCATTTTACTTCTGACTGAATTTACACTAACTTGTGGGATTGAAGGATATTTAGGAATTACAACAAACACATTGAACTCAGGCCAGGTCTGTGGACCTAAAACTTCGTTCCAGCCTATAGGTTTCGCAACAGAAAGGTTTGTCATAGGCAAAACCACAAGACCACCTTTGTAGACACCAGACACTACAGGTTCACCGAAATAATCCTGAACGTTTTTGATCTCATACGGTGTTCCAACAGGCAAAACGGAAGATAGGTCAACCGAAACCGAAGGAAGTCTATCCCAGTTGAGGACAATGATGTGAGCTCTCCCTGGTTCATACCTGTTGGGACGAATGTGGATTTCAACACCTTTGGGATTTGAAGCGACAAGGCGGCCATTTGGGTCATATCCTAGATTTCCCCCTGGGGCATTACTCGGTTTCCATGTCGGGTGAGATGAGCCTTCTTTGTGCTCCCAAAGAAAATCCGTGGAACTGAAACCGGGCAAGGGAACAACGCTGTTGTTAGCGTCAAATGTGTTGACGTAAAAAGGATACTGGCTAAGTGTAGTGTATTGATTTTCGTCGACTTTACAAAGACGATGGTCAAAACCTGGAACAAGTGACATCGAAATAGCCCTTGACTTGCCACTGTAAATTTTGTTCCTAAGAATCGTTACATCCTGCCACCTAATGATGTTAAGCGTACCAAAAAAGTGATTTTCTTCCAACCAAAGACCATTACTATCTCTTGTATGCCGATAACCAAATCTAATGGAGGAAGTATAAAAGTAATTTTTAATCGCCTTTACGTTTTCTACCGGTCGCAAGCCACCAATTAAAAATTCATCATTAAAGAACACGTTACCTTCTAAGTAAAAATTCTTCAAATATCCTCTCTCAGTGTAAGCGTGCATACCATATCCAAAATGATGGAACACGATGTTATCTACGAAAAACTTTGTCCCAGTGTTGTTTTGAGTGTATATACCATGACCGTGTCCCCTGTCTGGTGCTGCCCACCCGTTGTTGAACACAATGTTCCCGTAAATTTCCGTAGTCTGGGCTGGAGTCCAGGCTTCAATCCCGTCTCCAGGGACATTGTGAATTACGAGATTGATGAGTTTGTTATTGGGACCGCCTAATAGGTTAACTCCAGAGTTCCCGTGATTCGAACCTGTTCCTGGAGTGTACCTTGTTTTGAGAATCGCTCTAACTTCAAAACCCCAATACCAAGTGTTAGACCCATTGACGGTGAGAATTGAAGGGCCGGAGCCGGTGGGGTCTTCCCGCTCAATTTGAATGATAGCCCACTCGCCAGGATAAGAACGCACGATGATTGGCTTCTCTTCTGTTCCCCTGAGTTTGGAGGAGAAGCAACCCACATATATCCCCCCTCGCAACCAGATAATGTCGCCCGGCTTCACTTGGGGAGGGTGATTGAGCGCAGTTTGTAAATCCCAAGGGTTGTTAATGGAACCATCCCCGTGAGGAGAGCCATTGGGAGCAACGTAAAACTCTTCGGCAATCGCTGCGGTCAAGACAACCGTCAACAGAGCTACGACGAGAAACCCTTTCAGCCTGTTCATCCTTTATGACCTCCTTTCTCCGCAATTGTTTTGGCTTAAACAAGCATAAATCAAAAATCGCGAGGTGTAAATGTCCATCGTCAAAGTGCAGACTCGGTTCGGGGACTTTGTGCTCAAAGGAGCCTTTTGAGGGGGAAACTCATGTTGGGTTCTTATGGTTTGTTAGCGGGCAGCCAAATGGAAAAGGTGCTGCCTTTGCCGACTTGGCTTTGGACGGTGATTTTGCCGCCTAAACTTTCCACCAAATGCTTCGCTATACTTAGCCCTAAACCGAACCCACCTAACTGTCGGCTTCGGGCTTTGTCTACGCGATAGAACCGCTCAAAGATTCTGGGTAGATGCTCTGGAGGGATGCCAACTCCCGTGTCGGAGACGTTGATGACAACCCACTTGCCGTCTACCGTTTCAACTTGTTCCGCTCTGACGGTGACTTCGCCTTGCATTGTGTATTTGACTGCGTTGTCTACGAGGTTGGAGAGGATTTGAGCCAGCGCCTCAGGGTCAGTGCGCACACTTAAGTCGTCTCTCACATCGAAAGTCACAACTAAGCCCTTTTGCGACGCAATGGTTTTGAATCGTTCAATAACTTCTTTCACTATGTCGGTAACTGAAACTTCTTGTAAATGCCATTCCATGCGTCCTGATTCAATTCGAGCTAATTCCAGCAAATTGTCAATCAACCTGCTCATTCTTTCGGATTCTTCGACAATTGCTTGCAGGAAATTATCCCTTACTTCGGGGTCATCTTTACCTCCCATCAAAAGTGCTTCTGCCAAGGACCTCAATGTAGCGATTGGTGTCCTCAATTCGTGACTGACATTAGCGACGAAATCCTTGCGAATTTGTTCGAGCCGCTTCAATTTCGTCAAGTCACGGGCTACCAGTAAAATACCTTCGACCTGACCGTTGATGAGCAAAGGGGTTGCATAAGCGTCAAGGAACTTTTCTTCAGGGTGGACAATGTGAATCTCACCCATTTGCGGCAGTTTTCGGCGAATAGCGTTTTGAGCCAATTCCATCAAGCCGAACGGCAAGTCCAATTCAGTCAATCGCTTTCGGACATAGTCGGTTGGCAGCTGAAAAAGTTTTTGGGCAGCGGGGTTGGCAAGGATAACGGTTCCGTTATCCTGGGTGACGATTATTGCCTCGTCCATGCGCCTCAAAATCGCTTGAAGTAGCGCCCTTTCTTCCCTCAACTCCATCACCGTTTCCTTCCAGCTTTTCCACGCCAATGCGATCGCTTCCCCTAATGCGCCTAACTCCTGTAGAAGCAAACTGCTCGGCTCTTCTCCCCTCTGTAAAGCAGTTGTCAACCGCTGAATCGGTTCATAGAAAGAGGGCAAGGCGAAAGCGAGCAAAACCATCGTAGCGATGGAAGATGCTGCAAGCGCAGCAACCGCAAGTGGTAGCGAAACTTTTAGCAAAACAGACACCATCAAGCCAAATCCAAACCCAAGTCCAACCGCAATGGAGGCAGTTAAAGTTAAGCGGTTGACAAACCTATTCTTCATCTCGTCATCTCACCGCCATCGTTTGGGCCCGACGAACCGGTTAGCAATGGAAGGGTTTGAGTCCACAAAGCTTTTTCAATCTCTCACACGGTCTCGAGATCTCCCGAACTCTTGACGATACCCCTTCTATCGCAAACCGCATGAAATCCTCGCCCGGGAGTGCATTGTCCTCCCCTCCGTTTTCCTCGTTATAGGTGCTGGGATGGGGATTGCAGCGCACTTCATTCAACAAACCTGTAGCCGACACCGCGCACCGTTACTATTCGGCGTGGGTTTTTCGGGTCGGGTTCAATTTTCTCGCGAAGCCAATGGACGTGGACGTCAACGGTGTGTTGGTCAATGAACTCGCTTTGCCCCCATGCCAATTCAAGTAACTGTTCCCTTGACAAAACACGACCCTTGTTGAGCATCAAAACTTTCAGCAAAGAGAACTCTCGCGGCGCTAATGGTAGCTCCTTGCCGTCCAACTCAACTCGGTGTTCGGCGACATAAAGTGTCAAGTTGCCGCTTTGCAGGATTTCTGGTTCCTCACTAACGGCAACCATTTTTGCCCTCCGCAAAAGTGCTCTGACACGGGCGATTAATTCACGCATTGAGAAGGGCTTAACAACATAATCATCAGCTCCCAACTCCAAACCCAACACCTTGTCGTGCTCCTCCCCACGAGCTGTCAAGATGAGGATTGGCACCTTTGATTTTGCCCTTAGTGTCCTGCAGACTTCCCAGCCATCAAGTTTTGGGAGCATTAAGTCAAGGATGACCAGGTCGGGCTTTTCGGTCAGGGCGAGCCTAAGTCCTTCCTGCCCGTCGGTGGCGATACGAACTTGAAACCCCTCCTGCTTGAGCGCGTAGGCGATGGCTTGAGCCAGCGTCAATTCATCCTCAACGACAAGGATGCGCTCGTTCATCGCAGATTCACCCCTGCAATTGCGTGACAAGTTGACTGACCAATCTTTCTATTTCGTCGCGAACTTGACGAAATGCTCTCAACCGCTCACTTTCGCTGCCTTCCACTTTTGCGGGGTCAGGTAAGTTCCAATGCACTTTCGGAACCGGTAAAGGCAGTTGCGCGCATTCCGCATCAGCCTCTCCACAGACCGTGACAATCAGGTCAAAGGTTTTGGCGAAATCCAAATCAAAGGGTTTGGGAGTTTGACGGGAGATGTCAATACCCTTCTCTGCCATAACGGCAATTGCTAATGGGTGAACTGCTTCTTTGGGGTGGGTCCCAGCGCTGGAGGCTTCTATCCCCATCGCCCTTGCAAACCCTTCCGCCATTTGGCTTCGGGCGGAGTTTCCCGTGCAAACAAACAAAACTCGTTTCGGCATTCAAACCACCTCACAACGCGCGAAGCGATAAGCAAAGTCGTTGTTAATTTTGCGGCAGCAAAAAGAACCCGAAACGGACCTTAAACTCGCCTTAATCTTGCTTTGACTCCCAGTTTAAGTGTAACAGGCAGAATGCAGAATGGTTGAAGAAAAGGCCTGCGACAAGCAGGTCGGAAACTAGAAGGAGGTTAAGATGCGATGGAAAGGCGTTGGCGCAGTTTAATTAGCGCAGCGTTGCTCACCATCTTGGGGGCTTTGATAATTTTCACTGTCTCTGTGGTCAGCCAAACTCAAATTTCAGGTTCGGTCAAAATTGACGGTTCTTCAACCGTTTACCCGATCACCGAAGCGGTTGCCGAGGAGTTCCAAAAGCGTTACCCGAGAGTTAAAGTTATTATCGGAATTTCTGGAACGGGTGGTGGATTCAAGAAGTTCGCTCGCGGTGAAACGGACATCAACAATGCTTCCCGACCAATCAGATCTTCCGAGGATGAAGAATGCCGCAAGAACGGTATCGCTTACATTGAATTGCCCGTTGCTTACGATGCTCTCGCCGTTGTTGTCAACCCCGCAAACAATTGGTGCGACTACTTGACTGTTAGTGAACTCAAGAAAATTTGGGAACCAGACGCTCAAGGCAAGGTCACCAATTGGTCGCAAATCCGTCAAGGCTTTCCGAACCGACCTTTGAAACTTTTCGGTCCGGGGACGGACAGTGGGACTTTTGAGTATTTCACGGAAGCGGTCGTTGGCAAAGCGGGTGCCAGCAGGGGTGATTACACTGCCAGTGAAGATGACAATGTTTTGGTCCACGGCGTCGCTTCCGATCCCAACGCTTTGGGCTACTTCGGTTTCGCTTACTACAAGGAAAACCAAAAGAGGCTTAAGGCTGTGGCAATTCAGCATCCAGACTACAATGGCGGTAAGCCTTGCTTGCCTTCAGAGAAGGCGGTGATCGAAGGTCGCTATTACCTCTCCCGACCTCTGTTCATCTATGTGAGCCGTGAGGCTGCGGAGAGGCCCGAAGTTCGTGCCTTCGTTGAGTTCTACTTGCGAAATGCTAACAAACTGGTGAAAGAGGTCGGCTATGTCCCCTTACCGAAGCGTGCATACGAGTTGGCAATGGAGAGGTTTAGGAAGCGAATCGTTGGCTCAATGTTTGGCGCAAAGGGTGCACAAGTTGGTGTAACCATCCAAGAGTTGCTTGAACTTGAAGCGAAGAAGACAAGGTAAACCCCAAAGCGCCACCGTGCCGCCTCCCGCCCTGCCGCTTTGCGGGCTGCCAGCGACCGCTGGCAGCCTCCTTTGTTTTGCGAAATTTATCTACCTTCAATCGCCGATGCCCAGTGGCAAAATTGTGTGCAGCCTATTAATGAATTTGCAAAGGCAGAATGGGGGGCTAACGGGGATGTCGACGGAACTCCTGGTGTGGATAAACGGTGAACTGGGGCCGAAGTCACAAGCCAAGGTATCGGTTTTTGACCACGGTTTCTTGTATGGCGATGGGGTGTTTGAGGGCATTCGCTCTTACAACGGTAGGGTTTTCATGTTAGACGAACACTTGGACCGCCTTTACGAAAGCGCAAAATCAATTTGGCTGACCATCCCGATGACTAAGGAGCAAATGAGGGAAGCCATCTTGCAAACTTTGCGCGCCAACAAGCTGAGGGACGCTTACATTCGCGTCATTGTCAGTCGCGGTGAAGGCGATTTAGGTTTAGACCCAAGAAAGTGTCAAAGGCCAAACATCGTTATCATCACCGACCGGATAGAGCTGTTCCCGAGCGAACTTTACGAGTGCGGAATTGAGATGGTCACAGTTTCGGTTCGCCGAAATTCGCCCCAAGCCTTAAACCCCAACATCAAGTCCCTCAATTACTTGAACAACATCCTCGCAAAAATCGAAGCAATCAACGCAGGCAAACCCGAAGGTTTGATGTTGACCCTTGACGGTTATGTTGCTGAAGGGACTGGAGAAAACATTTTCATTGTCAAGAGGGGTTGGCTTTTCACGCCGCCAGCACACATGGGCATCTTGAAGGGTATCACAAGGCAAGTTGTGATGAAATTGGCGAGTGAGATGGGTCATCCCGTTCACGAAGCTGTCTTGACTTTACACGATGTTTACAACGCTGACGAATGCTTCATAACCGGCACGGCAGCGGAGATTGTCCCTGTGGTCAAACTCGACGGGCGAACCATCGGTGAAGGTGTGCCGGGCCCTGTCACGAAGGCTCTCATTCAGAGGTTCAAGGCGTATACTCAGCAAACAGGTGTGCCGATTGATTAAATGGCTGAAATTATTGGCGGCTCGGTGAAATTTCGGCTTGAAACTCGTTGCTTTGTGATAGCGTCTATACCTATGCGAAGAGTCAGTTAGTGCCCTTTCCTTGTGGCGAAAGGCATGGCAAACTTTAAGGCGAAGGTGGTGGCAGAGAGGTTGCCATCATCTCAGATGCTCGGTTCGCCGAGCATCGGTAAAAGGAGAGAACGACGATGTTATGGGAACGCTATACTGAACGAGCACGAAAGGTGATGCTTCACGCCGAAGATTGGGCTATAAAGTTGCGTTCGCCTTACATTTCATCCGAACACATTTTGCTTGGATTGCTCGAAGAGGAGGACACACTTGCTGTTCAGATACTGGAGCGGCTTGGCGTTGACATTCACAGGTTGAGAGCTGAGCTGGAAAGCCAACTGAGGGCGCAGGCGCCTGCACACCATCCCGTTGGTTCTCCTACTTTGACTTCACCTGCAAAGCAAGTTCTCATTCGCGCAGCAGACGAAGCGAGGTCAATGAACGATAGCCATATTGACACTGCTCACTTGCTTCTCGGTTTGCTGAAGGAGAAGCAAGGGTTGGCAGCGAAAATTCTCGCCAAATACAATGTCCGATACGAGGACGTTAGAAGGCGCCTTTACGACATGAAAGCGGACCAGATGGAAGGGGTGACCCCTCACTTCCGAAAGCGAACTAACACGCCTGCCCTTGATGCCTTCAGTCGCGATTTGACCCAATTGGCAATTGAAGGCAAGTTGGACCCAGTGATTGGAAGGGAAACGGAGATTGAGCGCGTAATTCAAATCCTCTGTCGCCGAACCAAAAACAACCCGGTTTTGGTTGGTGACGCTGGAGTTGGCAAGACAGCCATAGTGGAAGGTTTGGCTCAAAAAATTGTCAACCGTGAAACTCCGGAAATCCTTCACGATAAGCGGCTTGTGGCTTTGGACTTAGCCGCTATAGTTGCCGGCACAAAGTATCGCGGTGAATTTGAAGAGCGGATGAAGCGGATAATGAACGAAATCCGCCAGTCGCAAGGTCAGATCATCGTCTTCATTGACGAGCTCCACACAATTGTCGGAGCCGGTGCTGCTGAGGGCGCGATAGACGCATCGAACATCCTCAAACCCGCTCTGGCTCGCGGCGAACTTCGTTGCATTGGCGCGACCACTTTGGAAGAGTATCGCCGCTACATTGAAAAGCACTCCGCATTGGAGCGACGCTTCCAACCTGTCTATGTTTCTGAGCCAACTTTGGAGCAGACAATTGAAATCTTGAGGGGCTTGAGAACTACCTACGAGACATTTCATCGCGTTCAGATTGATGATCGCGCTTTGATTGCCGCCTCGCGGTTAGCCCAGCGCTACATCACAGACCGAAGATTGCCGGATAAGGCAATAGATGTCCTTGACGAAGCATGCGCCCGCGTCAAATTGAGGCATTCCTCGCCTCCAAGGGAAATTCGCATTCTGAGCCAAGAAATAGAGAGGCTGAAGATGGAAAGGGACCGTGCAATACAGGAAAACGACTTTGAACGAGCCAATGTGTTGCGACAGCGAATACAACAGTTGCACGAGCAGTTGGAGGAATTGAACCAAGAGTGGCGCGATAGGTCCCTTGAAGATGTTCCGACCGTTACTGAAGAGGATGTTGCAAAGGTTGTCTCTGAATGGACTGGCGTCCCTGTTTCCCGACTCACCGAAGATGAAACTCGCAGGTTGCTCCGCATGGAGGATTTCCTCAAGCAGCGGGTTGTTGGTCAGGACGAAGCGATCAATGTTATTGCGCGAGCCATTCGCCGCGCCCGTGCAGGTTTGAAGGACCCGAGGCGACCTACTGGCGTTTTCGTTTTCCTCGGGCCAACGGGAGTTGGCAAAACTTTGCTGGCACGGGCGTTGGCTGAATTCCTCTTCGGGACCGAAGACGCCCTCGTTCGCATTGACATGAGCGAATACACTGAGCCGCACACTGTTTCGCGGCTTGTCGGTGCCCCACCAGGTTATGTTGGCTACGAGGAAGGAGGTCAGTTGACTGAGGCTGTTCGGCGCCGACCCTTCTGCGTCGTTTTGCTTGACGAATTTGACCGCGCTCACCCTCAAGTAACGAACATCCTACTCCAAATCATGGACGAAGGCCGATTGACAGACGCTCAAGGAAGAACTGTTGACTTCCGCAACGCAATCCTTATCATGACAAGCAACATCGGCTATCGGGGCTTCCAACACGAATTGAGCGAATCAAGGTTAGGCTTTAAGCCTGAAGAGGACGAAGCCTTGGAGCGCAAAGTTTTCATGGAGATGGATAAGCGAATGCGCAAACTCTACGAAGAACGATTTAGCGCCGAATTCCGCAACAGGGTTGACGAGGTTGTTGTCTTCCGACCTCTTCAAAGAGACCATGTGTTGCAAATCGTTGACATCGAATTGCGTCCTGTCAAGGAAGAGTTGGCTCAGAAAAACATCAGCTTGGTTCTCACCGATGCTGCAAGGGAGCGGCTTGCTGACTTGGGCTACGATAAATACTACGGTGCTCGACCGCTCAGGCGGACCATCCAAAACCGTGTGACTGATCCCCTCTCCGAAAAGATTCTTGCCGGTGAAGTCCGCGAAGGCGACACTGTCGTCATTGATTGCGACCCAGCAACTGGAGAAATCATCCTCAAAGTTGGGACAATGGAATTGGCAGGGGTAGGCAGTCCGGAAGAAATCAACTCGAATTAGGAAAACCATCGGTGAAACGAGGCTGAGCGTCCAGCGGGATTTTTGAATTGGGGCTATTCCAGTTTTTGTTACGGCTTCGTTCCCACGTGCCTCTGTTTTTCGACGTGGGCTTCCCGAGCACCAACTCCTCCCGGCTACTTGCAAGGGTGAAGTTACTGCCAAGCCAAAAGTTGCTCGGTGCGTTTGTAGGGGTAGAAAACTGCCGGAAATTTGCTGGGGTTCTATCTGCTCCTGATTTTCACCGGCTGAAACCGGTGCCCCCGAAAAAAATCGCGTTAGCAAATGTGGGGCGAAGACCAGCCTACAGCGTGATTGGGAAGGACGGTCTGCTGGCGGCCACGCCTCAAAATCCCCAACGGGCGGAAGTGAACATTTGACAACGAAGCTTGCAAAGGAACGAACCGGTTTTTCAGCGAATTCGGCTCATTCCGAACCGCAATCCATCGGAGCGATGGTTTCACGCTTTTGTGCTGTTTCATTAACCCCTCACGGTTAGTTGCAATTCAGTTCAAGCCAAACTGCTAAGTCCGCCTTTAGCCCAGAAGCAGTGGCAGGGAGGCGTTTTGCTTCGCTCCCACTCGTTATCGCTTGCTAACCCATCTACCGATTTTGCTCAACCAGTTGCCGAGCCAGTCGGGAACTTTAACCAGCGGCATTTCGTAGCCACAATTGGGGCACTTAATCAGCAGCCGGCAATTGCCCTTGAGTGGACATTGCTGGCAAATTGTTGTCCTCGCTTCATCTATCTTGAACTGGAACCCGCATAGCGGGCAAGTTACTTTCTCGTTCTTTTCAGCCATCGCTTTCACCACCGTGCTTTACTGCATGTTTGATGGCTCCTGCTATTGACGGCAATTGGAGAGTTGTGCTCCCACACGACCACAAAAACCGTTTTGTAGGTCATGAGGGCAGCGCTCTCTTAAAGGTTTCGCCCGAAACGCTTGACGCCAACCCAAATTTAGGCTCGTCAAATTTTTCGCCCTCCGAAACCGCTTTCACTTCCCTTTTCGGCTCGCCAAATAACTTGCGAGCCAATTGGAGATAGGCTCAAGGTCGAAAGACCACCAACCTTGTGGGTCGCCAATTTGAAAGAGCGTCACCCCTACAACTTCTTCGTCCTTGCGAAGCTCGGAGTCAAACCATTCAAGCCACGCTTGAAACTTTTCGGCATTACCCCTTGCCCTCCAGCCGTCGGTTTTTGGGTTGCCTCCTTTGTCAACTCCACCTTCCGTCAAAATGATGGGCAAATGGGCAAGTTCAGGGTGGCGCTTCCTCATGAACTCGTAAAACAGCCTGTATCGCAGCGAATGCCAAATTTCAACTTTCAAGTCGGTCGTGTATTCAAGGGAATAGGCGTGGTAACTCCACGCCCCTTTGAATTGCCTCGCTGCCCGAAGGGCTGGAACAAACGCATCAAGTTTCGCGTAAATTTCTTCAATGCTTCCGGGCGGATTGCCGACGGCAACGCTGCCTACGCATGGGCGAAATCCCGCCTTGGCGATCAACATCGCCAACCGTTCCCAAAATCTTCCGAACCATCGGGCTGCTTCAACGCTTTCCCAAGTTGGAGTGTTTTCGCCCTCGTTGGGGCCTTCAAGGAAGTCAACCAGTTTTCGGTCGGAGGGCGAAAGCCTGTTGACTGCTGGCTCTAAAACCTTTTGCCAAAAATCCTCAGCACAAGCAATTGGGTCATCGGTGATTTGGTAGCGTATTTGTGGCGTTCGTTCCCAAACCCTCACGACGACAACACCTTTAGGGTAGCGACGCTTGTATTCACGCACCGCCTCAACCATTTCACTGTTCGCTTGCGGGTCAAGAACTTTGATAACTTGTGGGCCTGCAGCAATGATTTTCCTTGCCCCATCGGTGTAACGACCGATTAGGTGGATGCCTAACTTGCTTTGCGAAAGCGGCTCAAAAAGCAAGGGCGCAATAAACCAAAACATTGTCGATCACTCCAGCTCGGTTCGTGCTCTGTGCCAAGCATCTCGGGGCAATTTGCGCGATAGCCCCGATTTTCGCTTGGTCAAAGTTTCGCCCCCACAACCGCTTCGTGTTGGCCAAAAGCTAAACACGAATTTTGTCAACTCCCCACTTCTCGGTTTCTGAGCCCCTGCCTCAAAATAGCGTTCCTTGACTTTCCGAAGGCTTCGGCGGCTCAACTGGTCTTTGTCGTGCGTGTATGTGAGCGAGCCTCAAAGGTTCAGGCAAGCGTTGTCCCGGTTTCGTGCATTGCAGCACGAATTCAACAGCCGTCTCAAGCGAGATTTTGTGTCCAACGGAGACGTAGATTGGCGGGCTACCCTTTTTCGTCCGAACCACCATGCCCAAAACGCGACCGTCAACAGGGTCGTAAAGTGGAGTCATTGCGTTGTCTTCGTCGGGAACTTCATCAGCCTGACCGTAGAGTCTGCTTTTGGCGCAACCGATTGAAGGCAGGTCAAGCAAAACACCCATGTGACAAGCCAAACCGAAATGGCGTGGGTGAGCGCGACCTTGAGCGTCAAAGAGGGCTACATCAGGATCGCATCTCAGTTGCTCGAAAGCTCTAAGCACTGCTGGGCTTTCGCGAAAAGCCAAAAGACCGGGCACATAAGGGAAAGTAACTGGAACAGTTGCTCGAGTGACTTCAACGAGTTCAAGTTCTGGGAACGAAAGGACGCAAACTACAGCCTGCATTTGGTTATCGCCCACTTGGTGGACATCGGCGCCAGCGACATATCGGATAGTCTCTGGCAGCTCGTCAACTTCTATCACCCTCGCCGAAAGTTCCCACTGTAACTTCTTTGCTTCTTCAACTGTCAAGTCCCACCGGTGTGACAACCTCGCTCGCATTGAAGTAACGCCCCCTCGCACCCGATCGTTGACGCCTTGACGAAAATGCTGCTGGCTTTAGCCCAAAGCCGCTGGCGATTTTTTCAAAGTGCCGACTTTGGTTGGCAAGGAAAATTTTCCTTTTGCCAAATAAGTTTGGCCCTCTTTCGCTTTGTTGGCGACCATTGACTAAAACGATGGTGCGGGCAAAGGTGACACGACGAACTTTGAGTTCGTAGCGGTTGCTCCTTTCGCTTCAAAATCCTTCCGTCCAAAAATGTATCACTGTCCGATTGAACGCTCAAGCTCGTCCTCTTGCGGCAAAATAAGCGTGAAGGCTCAAACGGACTTCAACGGTTCACCGGAGGGTTCGCCTTCCCGAAATCAAAACTATCGTTGGGAAGGCGAGGTCCATGCTGAACTGAAACTGGGGGGCTCATCGGCAGGGTCGCCCTCCCAAAGGTCAAACCTCGCCGTTGGGAAAGGGTCCCGCCGAAGCGGATTTGGTGCATCATCTTTGCGAGGAAGGGGGCTCGAGGATGAAAATTCGCGACATTCAAACTGCCGTGATTGAAGCCAACTATGACTGGACAATTGTCAAGTTAGTCACCGACGAGGACATCATCGGCTACGGTGAATGCTTCTTTGCTCCGGGATTGACCCGCGCGATTCACGAACTAAAGCACATCCTGATAGGACAGGACGGTCGCGACATTGATAGGCTCTGTCGCTTGCTGAGGGAGGCAGGGGTCACTGCCGGCTCTGGGACCGGCGGCATTGTATCCCATGCAGTTGCCGGCATAGAAAGCGCCCTTTGGGATGCTTACGCGAAATGGCTTAACATGCCTCTTTTTAGGCTTTTTGGTGGTGCGTTTAGGAAACGCATACGAATTTACGCCGACTGCCACGCAGGTGAAGGGTTGTCAAGCCTGTCATCAATTTGCACTCCACGGATTCCTTGGTGGATGAGTGAAACGGGCGAAACCGTCCACTTCTACGAGATCCACATGCGCGCTCACGGCGGACTGAGCGAGGAAGCGAAGGAGTTGCCGGACCCAAACGCTTACGCTGAACGGGCAAAGCAAGTGAAGGAGAAGGGCTATACCGCCCTCAAATTTGACGTTGACATCCCTAACCCTTATATGCGCGACGAGTTCAACCGCTGCCTTGACAGTCGCGAAATTGACTTGATTGCGAGTTTGGTTGAGGC
>JANZZQ010000072.1 GCA_026419315.1 Armatimonadota bacterium
ACCCATAACATGCCAGCCCGTCAAGTCCTTGCCGTTGAACAGGGGGACAAAACCTTCCTCTGCCTGCTGAGACCAAATTGTTACTGTGGCGACGGTAAGAAGTGAAGCGATGACGATCAAAATCACCGACCAACGCATCCCAGCCGCCTCCTTTCAACCGATTTTGTTCTCGGCCCCAATTGAAAGATGCTGCCAATACATTTGGTTACCGGATGTCGGGATTTCTGTGACAAAGTTCCGCGTGAACGAGTAAGTTTACCTGTGCCGGTGCCTGACCCGTTTCCTTTCACCGCCGAAGTATCTGCTCAAAATTTCCCGTAATTTCAACCTCGCCCGAAGCAGCCTGACCTTGACGTTCCCTTCACTTATTCCCAGAATGTCCGCCACCTCTTTCGTTGATAGCCCTTCAACGTCTCTAAGCAAGAAAACGGCCCGGTAACTTTCGGGGAGTTGTTGGATGGCTTCGTCGAGGATCCGCCTCAATTCGTTTTGTTCTGCAACTTCGGCGGGGTCACGCCATTCAGCGACAAATTCTGGGTGCGGTATCGTCTCTTCATCCTCTTCTGTCCTCTCAGCAACCAATTCCTCAAACGAAACGATTTCGCTCCCGCGACGCCTTCGCAAAATTCGAAAGGCGTTATGCATTGCTATTCTGTAAAGCCATGTCCCAAAGGCAGCATCCCCTCGGAAATCGTGCAAGTGTTCCAGAGCGTTGAGCAGAGTATCTTGAAGGACATCCTCAGCATCCTCTCGGCTGCCAGTAATTCGCAACGCCAAGTTATAGAGCCTCTTTTCGTGCGGTTCTATGAGCTGCATGAACGCATTGTAGTCGCCTTTTTTTGCCCGCTCCAGCAAGTATTGCTCCTCCATCGCGGTCTCTCCCTTGCCTTGAAGTCTAAGGCGTGGTAAATTTTATCGTGCCTGCAGCCTGTTGAAAACAAGCCTTGATTGCCTTCGCGAAGGGGAAAGGTAACAGCCTGAAAATCCAAAAGGGGTGACTTGAATGACCGTTTTGGGCTACATTGTTGGAGCGCTAAACTTGATTTTCGCTATCGGGCTGATTTTGGCAATGGTTCTTCACATCACCGAGCAAGAAGCAAGCGGTGGCGGCGGTTGGGGAATTGTTGGAGGCCGTCACATCTTATCGTCTCAGTCAGGGATGGCAACTTTCATTGACCGCATAATCGCATGGCTGGCTGTCGGTTGGCTGGCGACGGCATTTTTGGCTGCTGTCGTTTTCCGAATTTCGTGAACCCTTTTCGCTGCCAAAGTCGGACTTCATTTGGACCTTTTAGTGCTGTTCTGTCACTTCGTCAGCCGCTCAACACTCTTTGGGTTAGCGTATGCGGCAACTATCTCGCCGAAGTAAATCCTATGGAAGTTGCCTTGCGGGTAAGCGCTTTCTGCGATTTCCTTTGCGAGGAACTCCGGCAAAACATCGTTCTTGTGCACCACAAAGCACTCGTAGTGAATAATCCCTTGCTCAATGATCGGCACTTTCACTTTCCGTGCAGGCACAGGTTTCAAACCCGTCTCAGCAAACTTGTCTTTGCTACGCCCTGAAACCGTTCCGCAATAGTTAACAGCCTCCGTGAATTCCGGTGGCAGGACATTTACAGTAAACTCGCCCACCTCTTCGAGCCGGGAGTAGGTGTATCGGCTTGGTCTGACATAGACGCACAAAATCGGTCTGCCCCAAATTATCCCTCCCGTCATCCAACCGATCGTCATTACATTGGGTTTGCCGTCAGCACCCACACTGCAAAGCAGCAACCCCTGCCTCGCCATTATGTCCACCGTCTCTTTCCAGAACTCAAAGGGCTTGATGGCTTGTTTTGCCATCCCAACTCACCTCCACTTTCAACGATATCGCCCGAATTCCTCAACGGCTTCAAAGAAAGCGACAATGTTTTCCCAAGGGACATCGGGTTCAAGGACATGGGTCGGTGCGATGACGAGCCCCGGTGCAAACAAATCAATCATTCGCTTGACCTCCCTCTTGACATCCTCTGGCGTTCCGAACGGCATCACTCTTTGAGTTCCGATTGTGCCCCAAAAGGCGAGTTTGTCTCCCCATCGGCGCTTGACCTCAACGATATCCATGCACTCGGGTTGCACTGGGTTAAGAACCGTAACGCCAACTTCAATTAGATCGTCAATGATTGCCATGATGTTGCCATCGCTGTGATACCAAACTGGCAAATCGGGGCGAACTTCTTTCGCTGAATCAATGACTCGCTTCAACCTCGGTTTGAGGAACCTTCGCCACAATTCAGGATGCATCATCATCCCCGTTTGCATCCCGACGTCATCGCCAACTTGAAGCATGTCAACCCCAGCCTCAGCTAACCTTCGGGCACGAAAGCAATTGAGTTCGGTTATTCGGTCAAGCAGGCACTCAATCAACTTCGGTTCCGTCAACATGCCTTCAAGCAACCTCTCCATTCCCATCAATTGCCATGCGTTCTCGTAAATGTGACCGGCAAAGCCCGTCACAAAGTAACCTTTCTCGTGCCAAGCCTTTACTTCCGCTTCTAAATGCTGGTGGCATTCTGGGCGGGTGATGTCGGCGAACGGGTAGGATTCAATGTCGTCAATCGTTTCAGCATCTTGGAGCGGAAAAACGTAACCCCAAAAGTGGTAGTAACCGGCGGGAACTGCCATTGTCCCAAAAACTTGGTCAACGATGAAGGTGTTTGGCGGCATTTTTTCAAGATACTTCCCTCGGTCAGGTAACTCGTTGGGCAGCCTGAACCCGACATAACGAATTTCCATGCCAAAGTATTCCGCTGGGTCGGTGTGACCAGTTCGGCGCTTGAACTCCTCGTAAACGGCAGGGGTGAAACTTGCCTCCTTCGGACACTTATCAGGATTGCCCCTCTTAATCGCTTCTAACACCCGTTCCCTCGGTGACATAAGTTGCTCACCCCCAGCAACGCGAATTTGCGACCTCGGATACTTCGCAAAGCCAACTTGATGTTCGGCAGAACGATCACAAGATGAACTGCTCCAAAGAACCGTTTGCTGAACAGCTTCCCTTGCAGTGTCTTTCACCAAGCCATGTTTGGGTTATGTGGGCCTAAGTTTACCGCCGCGATAGTTGTGCGTATGAAGGACAGCGAACAAACCCCTCTAATCCAGTCTAGTCCATGCTAGCATCTGGGTCGCCGAAAGGTTTGACGGCAGCCTTTGCGCATTCTTTGCACGAAAGTGGTGAAAGCGACGCCCACAATCGCAGCCATGTTGTAAGTGGTCCTCGCAGGTGTAGGGCAGGTGCGATAGGCCAAACTCGGCACCAACTGTTGGAAGCCCGTCAAGAGCGATGTCCCACGCCTATACATCCCATTAAAATGCTGGGGTTGCCGACGGGAACACAGGCGAGCCAGCAACTACTTCGCCATCAACGACTTTAAGGATGCAACAACCTTGTCAATCGTTTCTTTCCTCTGTTCGCTTCTCTGCATGTCCCTCACCGTGACAGCATTTTCCCTCAATTCCTCATCGCCTAAAATCAACACGAACCGAGCGCCGAGTTTGTCGGCGTAGCGCATTTGAGCTTTCAAACTACGGGCAAGGTAGTCACAGTCGGCACGAACCCCAGCGCGCCTGAGTTCGTAAAGCAGCTTCAGTGCAGTATCTCTCGCAGTGTCAACAGCGACGGCAATGAACACATCAACGGTTGCGTCCGTCGGTTTCGGCTGCAGGTTTGCCTCACGGACAAGCAAGACCCTCTCAATGCCGCATCCGAACCCAACGCCGGGCGTTGGGTTGCCTCCAAGTTCCTCAATCAGCCCGTCATACCGTCCGCCTCCAAGGATCGTGCTTTGGGCGCCGAGTTTAGGGTGCACGAACTCAAAAACCGTTCTCGTGTAATAGTCAAGACCGCGAACCAAGCGGCCGTTGAGTTCGTAAGCAACTCCCAATTCGTCCAAACCTTTACAAACCGCATTAAAGTGCTCACTGCATTCGTCGCACAAGAAGTCAACGGAGATTGGCGCATCCTTGACAATTTCTCGGCACTTTTCTTCCTTACAATCCAAAACCCGCAACGGGTTTGTGTATAAGCGGCGCTGACAGTCTTCGCATAATTCTCGTTCGCGGGATTGAAGGTAGGCGACGAGAGCTTGTCTGTAGCGGGGGCGACAGTTCTCGTTCAGGCAGCCTATTGAGTTCAAATTGATCACGAATCCCCCAGCGCCGACACTGGACAAAAAATCAAATCCGAGAGCAATCACCTCAACATCCAAGAGAGGGCTCGGTGAGCCAATGGCTTCAACACCGCATTGATGGTGTTGGCGCAGCCGCCCTGCTTGAGGGCGTTCGTATCGGAAAATCGGCGCGATGTAAAAGACTTTGACGAGGGGCGATTGTTGCAACAAGCCATGCTCCAACAAAGCCCTCGCAACTGGCGCCGTTCCTTCTGGTCGCAAAATCCACCGTTCACCTTCACCAACAGGGTGACGGGAGCCATACGGCATTACTGCGAACATTTGCTTCTGAACGATGTCCGAAGTCTCGCCGACCGTCCGCTCGAAAAGCCCCATGTCTTCAAAAGTTGGTGTTCGGATTTCTCGGTAACCGTAACGAGCACACCATTGGCGGAAAGTTTCTTCAACCAAACGCCACTCAGGAATATCATCGGGCAGTATGTCTTTTGTCCCTCGCGGCGCTCTGAATTTAACCGCCATCTTGTCAAGTCACCCCGTGCAAGCGGTAATTCAAACTCCGCAAACAACGCGAATTTGCAGTTAGGCGAAAAGCGTTATCGCAATGGCGCTTCGCCCTCCGCCCGACTTCAGGCGGCGCTTCACTTCACCTCTCGCCTTGCTATCAAACCTTACAGGTCTGGGGAGAGTTCCTCAAACAATTGGCGCTTCAATTCGCAGACTGTTTCGGTGACCTTGGCGACAGGAACATATTTTGGCTCAGACCTGTTTCTCCTGAGCCGGACCTCAACTTCACCCCGTTCGCGAACGGTTCTCCCGACAACGACTTGAATTGGCACACCTACCAAGTCCATGTCTTTGAATTTGACTCCTGCCCTTTCATCCCGGTCATCAATGACGGTTTCAACTCCAGCCGCTTGCAAGTCCGAGTAAATTTGCTCGGCGACTTCCCTTAAATCTCCTTCGTTTTCGATCGGCAAAACCCAAGCTTCAAATGGGGCGATTGAGATTGGGAAGATGATGCCGTCTTCGTCGTGGCTCACTTCAACTATGGTTGAAAGGATGCGCGAAATCCCAATCCCGTAGCAGCCCATCAGGAAAAATTTCTCCCTGCCGTCTTCGTCGACGAAAGTCGCTCCCATGGGTTCACTGTATCTTGTGCCGAGTTTGAAAATGTGGCCGATTTCAATGGCGTTGTGCATTTCCAAAATGCCGTCACAGCGCGGGCATCCATCTCCCTTCTCGGCGAACCTGAGGTCGGCAAATTGGTCAATCACGAAATCGCGCCCCCAATTGGCGTTAACGAAGTGAGCATCCGCCTCGTTAGCGCCGACAACGAAATCGCTCATGAAGGCGATATCGTAATCGGCGATGAGCTTCACCCCCTTCTCCTTAAGCCCAATTGGACCGCTGAAGCCTACGGGCGCATTGGTCAAATTCTCAATCGTCTTTGCATCCGCCATCGTCACCTTTTTGCCGACAAGTCTTGACAATTTTGCCTCGTTGAGTTCGTGGTCGCCTCGAACCAAAGCGGCGACGATTTCACCGTCGGCGACGTAAAGCAGCGTCTTGACCAATTGGTTCGGTTGAACGTTCAGGAAGGAGGAGACCTCTTCAACTGTTCTTTGATTTGGTGTCAAGACTTTTTGCAGAGGTTTGCCGTCGCGCCTCGCTTCCCTCAACGCCTCCTCAAAACCTGCTGGCGGTCGCCGCTCCGCTCGCTCTCGGTTCGCCGCATAGCCGCAATTCGGGCAACGGAGCAAGCGGTCTTCACCGCCTTCAGCGATGACCATGAACTCCAAATTTTCCGTCCCACCAATTGCTCCCGCTTCCGCCTCAACAATGATGAAAGGCAACCCGCACCTTTTAAAGGCTCGTATGTATGCC
>JANZZQ010000073.1 GCA_026419315.1 Armatimonadota bacterium
CTGTGCTACCATTTGGGATGGAGGTTCTGTCAGTGGGAGCGACCACAGAGGGAGGTGGTCGCAATGTTGCTGAGTTTGGAACAAGGGAAGTTTTTGGTCAAGTTGGCTCGGAGAACAATTGAAACAATCTTGCAGTCAGGCGAGTTCCCACAAGCACCGGCAGATGTTGAGGATGTTTTGAGGGAGCAACGCGGGGTCTTCGTGACGCTTCACGAGCAAGTTGGGAACGAAAAGATGCTTCGCGGTTGTATCGGCATCCCCTACCCTGTCAAGCCGCTTGTTGAAGCGACGATTGAATCGGCTATAAATGCGGCGTTTCGAGACCCTCGCTTCCCGCCGGTGGAGATAGACGAATTGGACAAGTTGATGGTTGAGGTTAGCGTTCTAACTCCGCCACAACTCATTGAAGTGTCCGACCCAAGGGAATATCCGTTGCAAATCGTTGTCGGTCGTGACGGTCTGCTCGTTGAGTCTGACTGGCAGCGAGGTTTGTTGCTCCCTCAAGTTGCGGTGGAGCACGGATTTGACGCGACGACTTTCTTGGAGCAAACCTGCTTGAAAGCGGGTTTGCCAAAAGATGCTTGGAGGAAAGGGAAAGTTAAAGTTTACTCCTTCCAGGCTCAAATCTTCGCTGAAACAGAGCCGGGCGGTGAGGTGGTTGAACTCACTTTTTCTGCCCCGCATTGCGGGGTCGGTGACAAGGATAGCAAAAGTTGACCAGGCGATGGGTCATTTTAGGGCCGCTATTCCCGTAGTAATGACACCCCAAGCATCTGTATGCGGGGGTATCGGGACGGTGGTAGCTGTTTTCTATCGGGCGCGGGGCGCTCGCGAAGTGCCACGCCGCAAAGAAACAACCTAATAGCGCCGCCGCACCTATCACTGCTATGAACCGTCTTGAGTTTATGAACCTTCGCCGTTCTTTGGGAACAGCGGTCATTGTCATCCCCCTTGCTGTGCCCTCTGGATGTCAATGAAGACCTTCACCAACTCTTTGTCCCATTGTGTGCCTGCGCATTCCATCAACACTTCCAATGCTCTTTCCTTTGGCATCCCTGCCCTGTAGGGTCGGTCGCTTGTCATTGCGTCATAACCATCGGCTATTGCCAACAGCCTGCCAACTAACGGAATTTCGTCTCCCTTAAGCCCAAAAGGATACCCTTTTCCGTCCACCCGCTCGTGGTGATACAGCACTCCGTCCAAGATGGTCCCTCTGAACTGCCATATGTCCTTAAGCATCTCGTAGCCAATGATTGGGTGTTGCTTCATCACTTCCCATTCGTCGCCGTCCAACTTTCCTGGTTTGTCCAAAATTGTATCTGGCACGCCGATTTTGCCGAGGTCGTGAAGCAATCCGGACAAATTCACCTTCTCCGCCTCGCTTTCAGGCAATCCAATTGCGTGGGCTAATTCCACTGCGTAGCGAGTTACTCGGATTGAGTGGCCGGCAGTCCAACGGGATTTCGCGTCAACTGCGACAGCCATTGCCCTGACCACTCCCCTGAAAGTTTCTTGAAGCCGTTGGTAAAGAAAAGCGCTTTCCAACACGCCGCTCGTTTGAGCTGCAATGGTTGACAACAACTTCAGGTCGCCAGAGGTGAATTCTCCCTTCTTCCTGTTCCACGCTATCAATGCACCTTGAGCGTGTCCGCCGGGGTTGAGCGGAACGACCACGATGTTGAAGATACCGAAAATTTTCGCCCCTTCACCCCATCGAGGGTGTTGGGCGAAATCGTTGGCGATGAAGCCCCGTTTCCGCCTCAAAGCCTCTTCAGCGACCTGCACCCCTAAATCAACTCGCAACCACTCCTCTCGCCCGGGCGGGCAAACGGCGCCGTGCAGTTCCCAATTGCCTTCGTTTTTGAGAAGCACACCACAACCTTCAACACTCACTATGTCCGTTGCATGTATCAGAGCCAATTCAACTGCTTGGTCTATGTCAAGGACGCCTCTGAGTTGCTCGGCCAAGTCGTAAAGCAAAGTCAACTCTTCCCACGCATCAGCCAACGAGGCTGAAAGGCGTTGTGCCTCCAAACGGGCTTTTTGAAGTTCCTCTTGAAGTCGTCTCCAGTCAGTCTCGGCGAAAGTTTCAATCACAAGTGTCACCTCCGCGCTAAATCAATGTTAACACAGTTGACACACTGCTGTGCTTTTTGCGTTAAGAGTTGGCACAGCGCTACAATTGAAGCGAGCGCCGCGAGGAAAAAGATTGAGCGGAGGTGAAAAGGACATGCGGCGGCGCGGGTTAGGGCGTGGGCTGGAAGCACTCATCCCAACGAGTTTGGACGAGACCACGACAACGAGCGAAACAGTGGTCAACTTGCCGGTTCAATCAATCCATCCCAACCCTTTCCAGCCCCGCCAACAGTTTCGGGACGAAGAACTCAAAGCACTCGCAGATTCAATCAAAATGCACGGCTTGTTGCAACCTGTTCTTGTCCGACCCAAGGAGGAGGGCTACGAGTTAGTTGCTGGTGAAAGAAGGTGGCGTGCCGCTCAATTGGCAGGGCTAACCGAAATCCCTGCTATAGTTCGTCCCTGTTCTGACGACGAACTTTTGGCTTTAGCTCTCATTGAGAATTTGCAGCGCGAGGACCTAAACCCGCTTGAAGAGGCTCAAGCTTACAAAACGCTGATGGAAAAGTTTGGGCTGACTCAAGAGGTCATCGCCGAAAAGGTTGGGAAAAGTCGGGCAGCAGTCGCCAATACTTTGAGGTTGTTGAATTTGCCTGAGCCAATCAAGCAAGCGCTTAGGGACGGCATGATTACCGAAGGACATGCCCGAGCCCTGCTTGGTGCAACTGACGAGGGTGTCATGATGGAATTGTTCCGGCAAGTTCTCAAACACAACCTTTCAGTTAGGCAAACCGAGATGCTGATTCAAAGGTTAGCGAGAAAGCGAAAGCGCAAGGGGCGGGAAATTGACCCCCATTTGCTCGCCCTCCAACAAATCTTGGAGGAGCGGCTGCAAGTTCCGGTGAAGTTGAGGAGGGGTCGAAAGGGCGGGGTTTTGGAGTTGAGGTTTTTCAGCGATGAGGAGTTGGAAGGTTTGGTCAAGCGGCTGGTCGGCGAATTTCAATTGTGATGTCCCGTCTTGCTTTAAGCCTTTACGGCAGTCAAAATTGAGATGGCAGAAAAAGGCAGGTGAATGAACTTGGCACGGAGACCCATTTCGCCGGAAAGGACGGAAACCGAAAACGAACAAGGGGAAAAGGTCGTTACCTTGCCGAGAGAGGACGAGCGCATGAAACTACTGGAGGCGACCATCGCGCAAATTGAAAAGAAGCATGGAAAAGGGGCGATTATGAAGTTGACGGAGATGCCTTCCCGTTTGCAGGTAGATGCGATCCCGACGGGGGCAATTGAACTTGACATCGCTTTGGGGATTGGCGGCATACCGAGGGGTAGAGTCACGGAAATTTTCGGGCAAGAAGGTTCTGGGAAAACGACCCTTGCTTACCACATCATTGCCGAGGCTCAAAAGTTAGGAGGTGTTGCCGTCTACATAGATACCGAACACGCCCTTGACCCAGAATACGCCAAAAATGTCGGGATTGACCTTGACAGGCTTTTGCTCTCTCAGCCCGACACGGGCGAACAGGCACTGGAAATCGCCGATGCGTTTGTCAGGAGCGGCGCTGTTGATGTTGTGGTCATTGACAGTGTTGCCGCGCTCGTGCCGAAAGCAGAACTTGAGGGGGAGATGGGTGAATCCCATGTAGGTTTGCAGGCGAGGTTGATGTCGCAGGCTTTGAGGAAACTCGTCGGCTCTATCCAAAAATCCAGAACCGCAGCGATTTTCATTAACCAAATCCGGCAAAGAATTGGCATAACTTACGGCAACCCTGAAACGACACCTGGAGGTTTGGCGCTGAAGTTTTACGCCTCGGTGCGACTTCGCTTGAGCAGGGGCGAGCCGATTAAAGTCGGAAACGATACTGTTGGGCATCGAGTTGAAATCAAAGTCGTGAAAAACAAACTCGCCCCACCATTCAAGGACGCTACCGTTGACATTTACTTCGGCAAGGGAATTTCTTGGGCGACCAGCCTTTTGGAGGCGGGAGTCAAATACGGCGTCATCCAGAAATCTGGAAATTGGTTCATCTACGGAGACGAGAGGTTGGGGCAAGGAAGGGAGAATGCCAAAGCCTTTCTTGAATCTCATCCCGAAATTGCGGCAGAGATTGACCGAGCCGTTCGGGAAAAGGCAGGCATTCCCTTGCCTATAAGGGAGAGCAACAAGTGAAATCAGCGAAAAAACCGTTGCGCGAAAAACAAACTCTTCGGAAGTTCCAGCACAGGGATGGGGTCGTTAGGTTGTGAGAGGTCACCGAAGGCAAAAAGCCTCACAGGGAAAAACTGAAGCGATAGAAAAAGCGAAAAAGGCGGCTTTCAGGCTGCTGCGTTACCGGCCACGCAGCGAGCGGGAACTTTTTGCCCGCTTGAAAGCGAAGGGTTGGGACGATTCCGTTGCTCAAGAGGTTGTTGCTCGTCTTAAGCGCTTGGGATTGATTGATGACCGCCAGATGGCTGAAGCGTTCGTTCAGAGTGCGCTGTCGGATACTCAGCCTCATTCAAGGTTTGAGGTGCGATACAAACTGAAGTCATTGGGCATCTCCGACGAAATTGTGGACGAAGTCCTTTCTGTCTGGACGGATGAGGTTGAGTATCGGATGGCAGAAAGATACATCAAACGCCGTCTCGGCGGCATTTCTCAACCAAGCCAACAGGATATTCAACGCGCCTTCAGGGCAGCGATGCAAAGGGGATTTGAGGTAAGCGCCATTCGCTCCGCCATTCGCTCCTTCGGTGACCTCCGAGAAATTGAATGACCCCGTCCAACCACAACTGCTCTTGCAAGAGAGGTGAGCACGGATGGAAATTTGGGTCTCGTTGCTGGTCGGTCTAATCATCGGTCTCGTCGCAACAGCGGTGATCACTTTCTGGGCTTGGAAGGCTCTTTTGCTCCCTCAGCAACAACGGCTTGATGCCATGAGGCAGAAACTGGAGGAGGAAAGAAACAAAGCGGAAAGGATGCAAAGGGAAGCGGAGGCGAAAATGAGGGAGGCGGAAACGAAACTGAGGGACGCCAGTTTGCTCGTTCGCGAGGAATTGCAGCGGGAACGCGAAAGGCTGGAGCAGGAATACCGAGAACGAAGGGAAGAACTTCTCAGATGGGAACGAAGGTTGTCTCAGCGCGAGGAGCAGATTGACCGAAGGATGAACCAAATTGAGCAGCGCGAGCAAGCCATTCGGCAAGAGGAAGTGAGAATCCAGAACTTGAGGCGGGAAGTGGAAGAACTTCGCCAAAAGGCTCAAGCGGAACTCGAACGAATCGCCGAGTTGACCCCGGAGCAGGCAAGGCAAATCGTTTTGTCAAGGGTTGAGGAGGAACTTCAGGCCGAAATTGCGCGCCGAATTTACGAAGCCGAGGAGCAAATCAAACAAGAGGCCGAAGAGAGGGCGAAGAAGATCATTGCAACAGCGATGCAAAGGTGCGCAGTTGAAGTCGCATCGGAAATGACCGTGACTGCAGTTTCGCTCCCCTCTGAGGAGATGAAGGGACGCATCATCGGTCGCGAAGGTCGAAACATCAGGACTTTTGAGTTGCTAACGGGCGTTGATTTGATCGTTGACGATACGCCTGAAGCGGTTGTCATCTCTTGCTTTGACCCAATCCGCAGGGAGACTGCCAGGCTGGCTCTTGAAATGCTCATCGCTGACGGGCGAATTCACCCCGCAAGGATTGAGGAAGTTGTGGAAAAGGCAAGGCAAGAGATGGAGCAGCGGATTTTGAAAGCAGGGCAGGAAGCAGCGAGAGCCGCAGGGGTTGACAACTTGCCCGAAGGTTTGCTCAAGTTGCTTGGGCGATTGAAGTTCCGAACAAGTTACGGGCAAAATGTCCTTGACCATTCCGTTGAAGTCGCTCACTTAGCCGGGATGATGGCGGAAGAATTGAAAGTCAGCAGTAAAATTGCGAGGAGAGCAGGTTTGCTCCACGACATCGGCAAAGCATTGGACCACCACATGGAAGGAAGC
>JANZZQ010000074.1 GCA_026419315.1 Armatimonadota bacterium
CCCCGTTCCCCCCCCCCCCGCCAATAGTTCGTCAAGTGCTTCAATCGGGCAAACACTGCTATTCGGAAAAGCCGCTGACGCTTAGCAGAAGAGAGGCGGATGAGTTAGCCGAACTTGCAGAGCGAAACAAGGTTTTGCTTTTGTGCGCTCCAATTTACCCTCTTTTGCCAACAGTTCAGTTCATCCACCAGCTCATTGTCAACAACGCTTTGGGCAAAGTCGCCTTTGCCCGTGCCCACAGCAGCCATGGTGGACCTGAAAGGGGAACCTTTCATACTGACCCGGGTGGTTACTTCTTGGCTGAAAAGTCTGGTCCCTATGTCCCGCTTTACGACATGGGGGTTTACGCCTTGACACTTTTGACTTACGTGCTGGGCTCCGTAAAGCGTGTTTTCGCGATGGCAGGGACCGCCATTCCCGAGAGAAGGATCGAAAAAGTCACGGAACCGGGTTTCGTTCCTTACACCATCAAACTCACAACACGCGATAACGGGTTTGTGTTGATGGATTTTGGGGACGGGTGTTTTGCTGCTGTGGACGCAAGTTTTTGCATGCGTTACAACCGAGTGCCATCATACGAGTTCTATGGCAGCCACGGCTCACTTACTGCGGATTTGTGGCGGGATGAAATTTGGCTGGTGAGCGAAGTTGAAGGCTTTCAACATCCTGAAGGGTGGCACCGCGTTGAATTGCCCGAAGATGTGAAGGAAAGGGAACGAAAACTTTGGGGTGAAAAGCGACCGACAATGGGCTTAAGGGTCGTGGAGCATTTCCGGCAATGTCTGGCAACGGGAGAGCCTTCGCCAATTCACATCTCGCGTGCTCGCCATGTCGTTGAGGTCATGGAGAAAGCTTTGCTGGCTTTGGAGACGGGACAGGTGCAAGAAGTAGAAAGCAGGTTACCCGAATAAGTTGCGGGAAGGCGAAAGCTCAGTTATAATCAAACGGGGAAGCCGCGCTAGGTGGGGAGCTCGCCGTGCCCTGAACCCGCAATCGGCGATAGCGGGGCTGAATTCCCTGCCTGCGGGCTCACCTTGTGGGGACAGGCTGACGCACGGAGCGATGAAGGCTGGGTCCTGCGCGGCGGCACAGGGTCAACCCCGCCAGGCCCGGAAGGGAGCAACGGTCCGCCCTCACTGCCGCGCGCCGCAGGGATGCCTGGCTGGAGCCACCGGCGTCGGTAACGCCCGGAAGGTGAGTTCAAAGGTGGGGTGCGCGGCTTCCCAACTTTAATTGCCGGTTGAGGTATTGGACATGGTGAACCCAACAATACTCGTTATCACGACGGACAAAGAATTGCTTTCCGTTTTCTACGCAGCAGCGGTCAAACTTGACATGAAAATTCTCCCACTCGCTGATGTTTCCTCCCGTGACTTCCTCGCTCAGTCTTGGCATGCTGTCGTTGTTGACGCGGCAATGCCCGACATAGACAGCATTGCACTCCTCTCACTTGTTCGTTCCCTTTCTCCATTTTCGTTGCGCGGTCTTGTGGTTCCGTTCCCTGAACCTCGCTTGCTCCTTCGCGCCGTCAATGAGGCGCAAGTCCACCATGTTTGGGTTAAGCCCGTCTCAGTGAAGGAAGTGGTGAGTGCTCTTCGGCAGCAAGAAGAAATCACCGGCGGACGAACTTTCCCGCTCCTCCTGGCAGCAGCCTTGGAAAGCAGAATGGGAGGTGGTTACGGGCACAGTTACCGTGTCGCTCAGTTTGCTTTGGCAATAGGAGGACAACTTGGGCTTTCCGAGCAAGACCTAACCTCTTTGCAACTTGGCTGCTTCTTCCACGACATAGGCAAGTTGTTTCTTTCGGAAAAACTTCTGCAAACAACCGAGTTGCAAACTTCGGCGAAGCAAACGCTTCTTCACCAACATCCCCTGCTGGGCGAACAGCTGGTAAAGGGCATGGGTTTGCCGAGCGAGGTGGTTAGCGTCATCCGTCACCACCACGAACGATGGGACGGTCAAGGATACCCTGATAGGCTTCAAGGTGAGGCAATACCTTTACTCGCCCGCATCGCCTCGGTGGCGAACGCTTACGACCACTTGACAGAAATTGAGGAAGGGGAGGCACCGCTTTCCCACCGGGAAGTCAACCAATTGCTCCAGTCGGAGGCGGGAAGGGCTTTTGACCCCAATGTCGTCCGCGCGATGCTTAATTTGCGTGAACCTGAAGATGTCTGGAAAGTTTTGGAAGGGGTAACGGAATTGCCAGCGTTGGCGCCAATTGTTCAACGGGTTTTGGTTCTACTTGAGCGAGAAGATTTTGATTGGCGCGAGGTCGCAGAAATCATAGCACAAGACCAAAACTTGGCGGCGCAACTTCTGAGGTTGGCGAACTCAGCAATGACGGGTTTGAGGTGGAGGGTGACAAGTTTGGCGACTGCTTTGAGAATTTTGGGAGCCCGCCCGGTCAGAAACCTTTTGCTTACCTTGACAGTTCGTCCGTTCTTGCAAACACCTTCAGAGGTGCGACTTTGGGAACACTCGTTGGCTTGTGCTTTGGTCGCTCGCCGACTCGCACAACAAACGCAACTCGTTGACCCAGAGGAAGCGTTCACGGCTGGTTTGCTTCACGACTTAGGCAAAACATTGCTTTTGCGTTATTTCCCTCAAAGTTATAGGCGAGCTTGTTTCATCGCTCAACGACAAGGCTGTCCAACTTTCCTCATGGAGAGGTTGGTTTTCAGCGTCACTCACGCTGAGGTTGGCGCGTGGTTGTTAGAACGGTGGCGAATTCCAGCGCCTTTCTGCGAGGCGGTCGCTGTCCACCACACTCCCGTTCCAGAAACCCAACCCCTTGCTTGGCACCTTTATTGGGCAAATCGTTTGCTTCACTTCGCTTTTGACGACACCCCATTTGCCCGTTGGGGAGTGATGGGGATTTTGCCGCCGACTCTCCATTCTCTAATAGCGAACCCGGAGCAATTGGTTCAGGAAGCAGTATCGCAAGCGAAATTGGTGGAGGACTTGCTGCGTTGATATGGCACAAGCCGAAAGAAGTTCTCGGCTTTGAGGAGAACATTCCTCTACTGCAGAAACGGAGTTAGCGCTCACTTTGTCCTGTGGGGAACCAAGGTGACTTCTCCTGCCATCATCTCATTCGCTTGTTTTTGCAATCTCTCTGCGAACGGCCGTTCCATTTCCGCATCCAGAGTGACCCAATCGGTGTCGTAGGTGATGTTGATGACCACTCCATTCCGGTAAACGAAGGCGATGAGGTTTTGTGCCCACAGGGCGATGCGTGCGTGAACACTTACGACCCTCATCCGTTCAAATTCCTCTTGAATTCGCTTTTTCAAATCGTCAATGCCTTCACCGGTTAGCGCTGAAACCAAAACCGCATTGGGGTAGCGACGGAGCAACGCTTGCCTATCCCAATCTGAAGGCAACTTGTCAGCTTTATTCAGCACAATTATGGTCGGCTTATCCCCTGCTCCAATCTCTTGCAAAGTTTCTTCAACGACCCGAATGTGTTCGTCCATCCCTTTGTGCGAAACATCAACAACATGAAGCAACAGATCGGCGGTCCGAACTTCCTCCAAAGTTGCGTGGAAGGAGGTAATCAAGTGCGGAGGGAGATTGCGGATGAAACCGATAGTGTCGGTGAGAAGGACTTTGTGACCGTCGGGGAGGAACAAAACTCTCGTCGTGGCATCGAGAGTGGCAAACAGACGGTCCTCAACGAAAACATTCGCCCCAGTCAACGCATTCATCAGGGTTGACTTGCCAACATTTGTGTAACCGACGAGCGCAATTGTGAAAAGCTCCTTTTCCTTTCGGCTTTGAACCCTCGTTGTTGTCTGTCGTTGAATTTCTTGCAGTTGCCTTTGCAAATCGGCAATTCGCTTCTTCGCTCGCCGCTGGTCAACTTCCAACTGGGTTTCGCCCGGACCGCGAGTCCCGATACCACCGCCAAGTCGTGAAAGGTGTTGCCACATTCGCCTCAAGCGTGGCAGTTGATACTGCAACTGTGCAAGCTCAACTTGGAGCATTGCTTGTTTTGTTCTCGCCCTCTTTGCAAAAATGTCAAGTATAAGTTCCGTTCGGTCAATAACTCGGACATTGAGAAGTTTTTCAAGGTTTCGAGCTTGCGCCGGGGTTAGGTCGTGATTGAAGATTACCAAATCGGCACCGAGTTCGGCGCACATGCGAGCAAGTTCTTCCGCTTTGCCGCGACCAATGAAATATGTGGGGTCAACCTCCTTGCGGGTTTGGGTGAGGATGCCTATAACCTCCGCACCTGCGGTATCGGCAAGGGCAGAAAGTTCCTCAAGTTCTTCCTCAAGTTCATTGCGGCCGTTGAAAGCAACTCCGACCAAGATCGCTCTCTCTTTTTGAGCGACAGTTTGAGTTTTCAGCCTCTCCAACTGATAGCATCACCTCGCGCCCATCCTTTGGCGCTGGTGAAAATTTTAAGGCAAAGGGGCAGGAAAGGGAAGACAGTCGGCTAACTTCTGTAGAGAAATGGCGAACCCGAAACAATATTGACATACCAAAATGTCTGTGTTATAATATTAGCGTGCTCAATAAGGCTAAGTCCTAAAAGGGGGGGTCAAAAGATGCGGCGTGCTACGGGAAAAACTTTGGGCGGCGTTAAGTGCACCCCAAGAAGTTCTCGCGTAGGTTTTACATTAATTGAGTTGCTCGTGGTGATTGCCATCATTGCAATCCTGGCTGCAATTTTGTTCCCAGTATTCAGCCAGGCTCGTGGCAAAGCGCGCCAATCGTCCTGCCTTAGCAACACAACAAACATCATGAAGGCTTTGCTCCAGTATGCAAACGACTACGATGAACGACTGCCTATCCCTCGGACAGGTAACCCCCGCACAAGACCTGATGGGTTAACCAACGGTTGTTGGACAGGTTGGTGGTTTTCATGGCGTATGGTTGTTCAGCCTTATGTCCGCAATGAACAAATCTTTATCTGCCCTGAGGCTGCTGGTGTTGCTCACAGAGAAACGAGTAACTGGGACGGACGAGGTCTAAGAGCAGACTTACTTAACGGTGGCACCTATGGCATGAACAACCGCTTTTGTGGCTGCTGTGGGACTCGCAACTGGCAACCGATTGCTAACATCAAGGAACCTGCACTGCAAATTGTTGTAGGTGAGAGCCGAATCGCGGACACTTCTATTTGGTGCCATGCCTCCCTTAGGAACTGGCCTTGGTATTGTTTCTTGGTTCCTCACTTCCGAGGTGCTCACTATGGTTATCTTGACGGACATGTCAAATGGAAGTTGCCTGAAAACACCATTGACCCTGTTTGGGAATGGATGCGTTACAACCCAAGAGATGTTTGTGGCGGCGGCGAGAGAGAGCCTTCTTGGTCTGCTTGCCAGCGACAAAATGCACGCAGGGCAATAGCAGAGTATCGCAGACGGTTCCCATGATTTTGCTCAAGAGTGACAAACGCATAGGAGGGGACTAAAGATGCGGCGGGAAGTGCCAACTTGGGTGGCAATTATTGTAATCGTGGTGGTGATTGTGGTTGCGATTGCGGCGTATGTAGCTATAGAGAGAAGCAGGTCACTTCCGCCTACAACACCACCGCCTGGTTGGAAACCTCAACCTATGGGACCTTATCCGAAAGGTAAAGGCATGATGCTTCAACAGCCAACTCAACCACAAGCTCAACCGCAAACGGGAACGCAATGAGAAGGAGGGGATAAAAATGCGTAAGGGCTTTACATTGATTGAATTGCTCGTAGTAATCGCCATCATTGCGATCCTGGCTGCAATTCTCTTCCCTGTTTTTAGCCAGGCTCGAGCAAAAGCGTATCAGTCAGCGTGTCTTAGCAATATTCGGAATGTAGCAATGGGGTCAGCAATGTATTGTCAGGACTATGACGAAAAATTCATGCTCCACATTACCC
>JANZZQ010000075.1 GCA_026419315.1 Armatimonadota bacterium
GTGTTGCTCCGTCGGGTCAACTTGACTGTGAAGCAGACCTGTAAGGGATTCCAAAAGGACAGTGATGTTGGTCAAGACCTCTATCGGGTAAAGCCAAGCCAGCAAAAGTGGCGCTAACCACTCGGCAAATCGCTCCAAGTAGTTCAAATCGGATTGGCTATAAGGGACGGATGAGAGCCTGTATCGGCAAAGACCAACCGCTCCCAAAGTTTCACCTTGCCATCTTATCGGGACAATGAGACAGGGACTTGCCATTATGTCATCCATCATGGCTCTAAGGGTCATCAACCATTCGCTCGACAGAGTGTAAGGGACGGAAGGGACTGGAGGGATTTTCTCGCCAATGACAATCTGCGGACAAACTCGTTGCTCGTTGGGATCCACCAACCACAAGATCCCGACGTTGGAGACAGTGGTTGCCATAAGCATCTGTAGAAACAACTTGAGCAAAGCGCTCTTGTCGGAAGGATGTGGGGGAGGCCAATCGGATTGGAAGATTCGAGCGCCTTCCGAAAATGCAGCGCGTCTAACTGCTTCAACTAAGTCCGTCACAGTCACGGGTTTCTCCAACCACCCGTCAACGCCCAACCGAAGCGCTTCTATCAAGAGCTGGCGGCTGCCATAGCCAGTGATGATGATCCCTTTGAGTTTTGGGTAAAGCGCTCTCAAAACGCGAAAAGTTGTCAATCCATCCAGTTTGCCTGGCAACCTGAGGTCTATAACTGCAATGTCAAAAGAGTGCTGAAGCGCAGTTTCAATTGCCGCCTCCCCTGTTGTGACTTGAAAGACAGCAAACCCACTTTGCTCTAACGCGTGACTGTAAAGCCGATTGACCATCCCTTCGTCTTCCACTACCAATACGCGGGGCGTCCGTTCTTTAGTCACCAAAAGCACCTCCCTTGAAAAAGGATTAGCCGGGACGCCCCGAACAGCCCTCCTTCGCCCCTTGGCGTAAATAAGTTTAATTCACAAGGGGGTATTGTCAAGTGTCACCGTCACCTTCGGCGAGGTAGTCTGTGGGGCGAGGTGAATTGAGGGTTTGCATCGAAGTTTTGGTGGAAGTGGGTTTTGCTTTGTTGGGACCTCGTTTGAACTCGACGACACCCATTCCGCCCAACGCTGAAACCTCCTTTGTGTCACAATTTTGTGGGAGAGGTGAGAAAAGATGGCAGATGAATTGAGTCGGGTTTTTCGGGAGGTCGGGGAGATTGGCAGAGGCTCTTGGTTCAGGGGCGCTCCTTTTTGGTCGTGGAATGACAAACTTGAGCCGGAAGAACTTCGTCGCCAAATTCGTGAGTTTCACCAGCAAGGTCTCGGCGGTTTTTTCATGCACGCCCGCATCGGCCTCAACACCCCCTACATGAGCGAGGAGTGGATGCAAGCGGTTGATGCTTGCGTTGACGAAGCGAAGAAACTCGGCATGTTGGCGTGGCTTTACGATGAGGACAAATGGCCGAGCGGGTTTGCTGGGGGTATTGTTTCTGGGCGAGGCGGTGATTACAACCAGCATTTGCTTCGTGCTCGGGAAATCCCCGTTGACTGGAACATGCGCGAGTTCATCCCAAATGACCGAAGCCTCGCAGTTTACCTCGTTACCCGAAAGGGTCGGCAATGGCTGGAGTGGCGAGATGTGACAGGGCATCCTTTGAACATGAGCGAGCATCGGGGGAAGGTTATTGTTGAATTCTTCGCGGAGCGAGTCGGCTACATCGATGTCATGAACCCCAAAGCGGTAGAGGCGTTTGTTCGAGTAACGCACGATGCCTACCGCGAGCGTTTTGGGGATGAATTTGGGAAAACGATACCCGGCATTTTTACCGACGAACCAAGTTGTAACCGCCAAGCCTATGGTTGGACGCCCGAGTTCCCCCGCGAGTTTAGGAAGCGTCGCGGTTACGAATTGTTCCCTCACTTGCCGAGTTTGTTTTACGAGGTCAACTTGGAAGGTCGCGATTGGAGAAAAGTCCGGCACGATTACCTGCAAACCATGACGGAACTTTTCGTTGAAAACTTCACGAAGCGAATTTACGAGTGGTGCGAAACCTACGGGTTGCAGTTGACCGGTCACTTGATGGCGGAAGACACGCTTTGGTCGCAAATCGCTTGGGTTGGCGCAGCAATGCCTCACTACGAGTTCATGCAACTTCCCGGGATCGACCAGCTTGGTCGGAACTTGCTGACCCCTTTGACAGTGAAGCAATGTTCTTCGGTGGCTCGCCAGTTTGGGCGCAGGGTTTTGAGCGAGATGTTCGGCACAAGCGGATGGAATGCAAGCATGGAAGACCAAAAGTGGATGGCTGAATGGCAGTTTGTTTTGGGCGTTGATTATGTTTGCCAACACCTTTGCCTTTACAGTTTGCGTGGGGCGAGGAAGCGGGATTTCCCGCCTTCTTTCCTTGACCACCAACCTTACTGGCGCTACTGGCATCTCGTCAACAACCTATTCGCTAGAACGACTTTCATGCTCCGACAGGGACGCCCGGTGACCGACATCCTGGTTTTGCACCCGATAAGCAGCGCTTGGTGCGTTTATCATCCCGAGGACCGTTCTCCCTGTGAGAACTTAACCCAGCAACTCTTGACAGTTGTTCGGACACTCATCGGTGCTCATTACGATTTCGACTTCGGAGATGAGTTCATCCTGAGACGGCACGGAAAGGTTGAAGACGGGAAACTTCGTGTCGGCTTGTGCTCCTACAAAGTTGTTATCGTCCCGCCAAGCATCAGTTGGTTTGATAGCACCTTGGATTTGCTCGTTCGGTTCGTTGAAGCGGGTGGTCAGGTGATTGCCGTTGAACCGCTACCTGAAAGGGTAAACGGTGAAGCCGACGAACGCATTACCCGTTTCTTGAAGCGAAAGGCGAAGGTTGTCCAAAACAACCCAGAGGTTCTAACGAGAACCTTGAACGAATTGGTTGAACGGCGAATTTCAATCTCACGCGACGGGAAAGAAGCGACCAACATCGCTTGCCAAGAGCGAGATTTGGGCGATGGGCGACGACTGTTTTACCTCGTCAACACCGAGCGGAACTTGGAAGAGTTTTCGGCGAAAGTTGAAATTTCTGTCAAGGGGCAAGTCCAAGTTTGGGATGCGGCGACTGGAGATATCAAGCCTTTGCCCGTTCGGGAGGAAGGGGAGAAACTCGTTGCAGAACTTCCCTTCGCTTCAGCGCAATCTTACTTGCTCGTGGTGGACGAACGGCGGAAACCAGTGCTTGGCGATTCTTCCCGGGTTTTCCCCAGCATAACTCGTGAAAGCGTCGTCCACGCTGTCTCACTGTGTCCTCGCTGGCGAGTTGAACTGCACGACCTCAATGCGTTGACCCTTGACTATTGCGATTACAGAATTGACGGCGGAGAATGGGTTGAGCGTCAACCTGTGACTTGGCTTTGCAACAGGTTGATACGAAAGGCTGAGCCTTGCAAACTTGATGTTAGGTTCAAGTTCAAAGTTGAAGAGCTGCCGCCGGGGGACTCACCGCTGTGGTTGGTGATTGAACGACCTCAGGCGTATCGCATTAAGTTGAACGGAAGGCGGGTTCCTTCCAAGCCAGAAGGGCACTGGCTCAATTTTGCTTTTGAGCGCATTGACATTCGCGGTATGTTGCGCAAGGGCGAAAACGAGCTGTTGCTTGAGTGCGATTACTCCCCACCCCTTGAGGTTGAGGAGGTTTACATCGTTGGCAACTTCAGCGTTTGGCAACTTGGCGAAACCGATTTCGCCATCAAAGCGCCGGTCAGCGAAGTAGAGAGTGGCAACTTGGTGGTGCAAGGTTTGCCTTTCTTTGCCGGGAGCGTTTCACTTAAAACCGAGGTTGAATTGCCGTTGCCTCAAGAAGTTGGTGCAAACAAGGTTTGGCTTATCCTTGATGGTTTCAACGCGATTGTCGCCGAGGTGGAATTGAACGGCAGGCATTGTGGCGTTCTGGCTTGGTCGCCTTTTAGGCTTGATGTGACAAAGCAAATTCGCAAGCGTAACAAACTGACCATAAAACTTGTCAACAGCCTTCGCAACTTGCTTGGTCCTCACCATCGCGGTGAGGAAGTTTACTTCACTGGTCCTTGGCACTTTGAAGGCGAACAAGGTTGGGTTTGGGGTTACCACTTTGTTCCTTTCGGTCTTGACGGGGTTTGTTTCGCTTACACGCGGTGAGCGACATGAACGGCGAACCACAACAAGTCCCGCAAAAAACTTGGTTAACAAAGAGGCGGGGTATCAAGGATGTTTGGTTTTGGGCCTTCGTTGGGCTTTTGCTCATCTTCGGTTTTGAGGTTTGGCTGCTTTTCAAATTCATGTTCGTGGCTACGATGATAACTTCTTCGTCGATGGAGCCGACGCTTCAAATAGGAGATGCGGTCATTGTAAGGCGCGCCCGATTCACCCCTGAAAATCCACCTGAGCGGGGTGAACTCGTGTTTTTCCGAGACCCAATCACAAAGCGGGATTGGCTTGTAAAGCGGGTTATCGGCTTGCCCGGTGAGACTCTCATCATTTGGGCTGGACAAGTTTACATCAATGGGGCTCCTTTACAAGAGCCTTACGTCAAAGGCGTCGTTGAGGAATACGGGATGTGGCACATCCCAAAGGATGCGGTGTTTGTTATGGGTGACAACCGCCCCTACAGCAACGACAGTCGGGACTTCGGTCCGGTCCCATTGGAATTGGTTGAAGGTAGAGTTGTCTTCAGATACTTCCCCCTCGGTCGGATCGGTCGGATAGTGCAATGAAGCGAAGGGCTTAGCGCAATCCCTTCTTTGCGAAGGTTGGTTTAAGAACCGAGGCAACTAAAGTGTTTAGGGCGCAGCTTTACACCGCGCCGAATTTTTCTTGCCAGCGGAAAGTTGGCTGGCGGAAAAATCAGCCTTGCTTGCATCATTCCGGTTGAGTTTTCTACGGGGCAGAACTTAGAAGTTCTTAAAGGGTGAAGGGACGATGGTGCGAGAAAAAATTCCGCTAAAGCAGGTCGCTTTAATTGTCCATCCCGAAGACAATGTGGCAGTCGCGAAAACCGAAATTGCTGCCGGCACAAAGTTAACTTGGCGTGAACGGGAGATTGAAATTCGCGAGGCGATTCCAAAGGGGCACAGGTTTGCGATTTTTGACTTGCCACCTCAAACTCCGATCAAGCAATATGGTCAACCTTTCGCTACCTCTTTAGGCATTCGCGTTGGGGAACGAATAACTTGCGAACGGATCAAAAACGAACTGCCACCGCGAGCCGTAGTGCCTGCGTCAAAAAACGCCCCGCCAAATTACTTGCCCGATGACCAAATTCCAACTTGGCAAGGGTATCGGCGAAACGACGGGAAATTCGGCACTCGCAATTACGTTCTCGTCGTCCCGACGAGCATGTGTTCGTCAACGGAAGCGGTTCAGATTGCAACTAAGGTTGAAGCATTGATTTGGTCGCTGGAGGAGTATCCAAATGTCAACGGTGTTGTGGCGTTGCCCCACAACAAAGGTTGCGGTTGCCCCCTTGGAACTCCCGTTGAAATTACCCTCAAAATGCTCGCACATTACATCGCACATCCAAATGTAGCCGCAGCCCTCGTCATTGAGCTCGGTTGCGAGAAGGCAAACCTTGAAGCGTTCCGAAAATACATTGAGCCTTTATGCGAGAAAAAGCCTGTCAAGACCTTAAGTATTCAGGGATGCGGCGGGACTCAAGCGACTGTCCGGAAAGGGATCGAGATTGTCGGGGAGTTTTTGGAACTGGCTAACCAATTTCGCAGAGAGCCTG
>JANZZQ010000076.1 GCA_026419315.1 Armatimonadota bacterium
CTTTCGCAGCAGTTCCCTTCTCCTTCCAGCTTTCACCGATAAAGCAACTCAAATCATCAACGACCGATGAAGCGCGACCGCCGGAACGAACGATTTCCCTTAAGGTCTTGGGTGCAGCCTCTTTCCTGACTTGCTTAAGGGCATCAATTTGGGTGAACAAGTTTTTGCCATCGCTGACGATAGCGACGCTGCCTTGACCATCGTCTTCAGTCCAACGAACGCGAAGCAAGTTCGGTCGCTGGTAAACGGCTTCGTGTTTGATTGTCCTCTTAACTGATGTTTCGCCAACTTTCTGCTCGGCAACGATGGTTGAACGAACCCGCAAACCCGAAAGGCTTTGGTATGCCTTGAAGGTCTTGGAAAGCAAGTCGTCGGCGGTTTGTGTCGCTGAAAGAGCGGCAAGACATGCCAAAAACAAAAAAGTTACCAGCAATTTCCTCATCTGCTTTCACTCCTCGCTTGAGTTTCAGGGGGGAGCGATACCAAACTATCGCCCACTGCCCCGAAATTTTGCGACATTTTAGCGGGAAGGCAACAGGCAAGACAGAAGGAGCAAATTGTGGCAAATTATGAAAGACCTTTTGTGCCCTCGCTCGGCGAGGCCACTGATGCTTGGGGAAAGGTGGCTTACAAGAGCCACCAAGGGTCAGTTCGGTTGGGAGATTTCTCTTTTGGTGCTCGAGAAAAGGAAAAGCGACGAGCAGGTTGCAAATGACGAACTACCGCCAAGCCACGAGAGAGTCAAAGGGTTGGGTCTCTGCCCAAACCCGTAGATCATTGCAGAACGCGGATTCGCTTATTGCCTACCGTTGTCGGCGGATAAAAAACTTTGCTCCGCATAAAAAATGGCTCAGTGAGGACAACGCCATCCAGACACTTCGGAGGTGGCAGTTTAATGTCCCGAAAACAAAAACAAGCCTCAAAGGCCAAAAGCAAACCGAGTAGAGGGGAAAGAAAAGCCGAAACACCATCAAGCGGCAAAAAACTCATAATCGTTGAGTCGCCGGCGAAAGCGAGGACCATTCGGCAAATAGTCGGTGATGAATTCGCTGTTGAAAGCACTATGGGACACATAATGGATTTGCCGGAGAGAAAGTTCGGCGTTGATTTGGAAAACGGCTTCACACCTCAATATGTCGTCCGACCGAAACGGAAGGAAGTCATCAAGCGGTTGAAGGAAGTGGCGAAGGAAGCAAGCGAAGTTTACTTGGCTTCGGACCCAGACCGTGAAGGCGAAGCGATTGCTTGGCATGTCGCTCAGGTTATAAAGCGCCCCGACGCGAAGCGAATTGAGTTTCACGAAATCACAAAACCTGCCGTTCTGAAGGCCCTTCAAAACCCCCGCGATATTGACACCAACTTGGTCAACGCTCAACAAGCCCGACGAGTCCTTGACAGGATTTTCGGATACACGCTGAGCCCGCTTTTGTGGCAGAAAATCAAGAAAAACTTGTCAGCGGGGCGAGTTCAATCTGTTGCGCTTCGGCTCGTCGTTGAGCGGGAGCGGGAAATACAAAGTTTCACGCCGCAGGAATACTGGAGCATCACGGCGACTTTGACGCCCGAAGACCGCGATGCCCCGTTTGAAGCCCGCTTGGTTCAAATCGGTGAGCGAAAGGTCACGACACCTGAGCGGGAAACTCAGGGTGAAGGCGAAACAACCGGTAAGCAGGGGGAGAAGGACTCCGCTGACAAGAGAGATAGCGGGATTATCATTTCAAACGAGGCTGAGGCGAAAGCACTGGTTGATGTTTTGGGGCGAGCCAAATACTTCGTTTTGAAAGTTGAGCGCGGCGAACGAAAGCGAACTCCTCCACCTCCTTTCATCACTTCAACCCTTCAGCAAGCGGCGTCCCGCCAACTCGGTTTTAACCCAACCAGAACGATGAGAATCGCTCAGCAACTTTATGAAGGTGTTGACTTGGGCGATGAAGGGACAGTGGGTTTGATAACTTACATGCGAACGGATTCTCCCAGGGTTTCCGAAGTCGCACAGGCACAAGCGGCTGATTTCATCCGACAAAATTTCGGCGACGCTTTCTTGCCGCCGAAACCGCGCCAATTTAGAGCCAGAAAAAGCGCACAAGAGGCTCACGAAGCAATCCGCCCAACTTCTGTTTTCCGAACCCCAGAAAAGGTCAAGCCCTACCTCACCGACGAACAGTTTGCCCTTTACACGCTCATTTGGCGAAGGTTCGTTGCAAGCCAAATGGCAGACGCAGTTTACGACACGCTGACAGTTGATATAACGGCGAGGGACGGGGGACGAGAGATGGGTGAAGGGAAAGAAATTCCTGAGTGGCTGAAAGGTGTCAATGAGTTTCTGTTTCGGGCGACAGGTAGGTTGCTTAAGTTTGAGGGCTGGTTGAAGGTTTACGAAGTTGAGGCAGAAGAAGAGGACGAAAGCGAAGAAGGCATGAACATACCTAACTTGACAGAAAACGAACCACTTCAATTGCTGTCCCTTCAACCCGAACAGCACTTCACGAAACCCCCGGCTCGATACACTCAGGCGACTTTGGTGAAAGCGCTGGAAGAGTTGGGCATCGGTCGCCCGTCAACTTACGCTCCGACAGTTGACACGATCGTCAAGAGAGGCTATGTTGAACTGAAAGGCAAGCAACTTGTCCCGACACCGCTTGGGATGCTCGTTTGTGACAAACTGGTGCAGTTCTTCCCCGATTTGCTCAGCGTTGATTTCACAGCCCAAATGGAAGATAGACTTGACGAGGTTGAAGAGGGCAAGCAGGAATGGCAGGAAGCAGTTCGCCACTTCTACGAACCGTTCAGCAAAGCCCTAGAACACGCCAAAAAGCGGATGGGCAAGGAAGGAGGCTTGACCACAGACCAGAAATGTCCTTTGTGCGGTGCATCAATGATTGTCAAATTTTCTGCTTACGGTCCTTTCTTGGCTTGCGAACGATACCCAGAATGCCGAGCATTGATCCCGATGGAGGAGGGGGCAAAGAAAGATTGCCCCAACTGTGGCAGTGTGATGGTTAGGAGAGGTAACGACAGCACTCGCTATTTCCTGTGCATCAAGTGCGGCTCGGTTGAACCAGCGGATGGGCAAGAACTTGTCAAGTGCCCTGAATGTGGGGAGGGAATGTTAGTGCCTCGCACGGTCCGCAGGGGGCGAATGAAGGGACGGAGTTTCTTCAGTTGCTCGCGCTACCCAGATTGCAAATTCGCAACTTGGGATAAGCCCCTACCTAACCCATGTCCCAAATGTGGCGGGTTGATGGTCGAAAAACGACCGAAAGAAGAAGACCCCATCGCAGTTTGCCTAAATAGCGATTGCAATTACACAGAAGTGCTTGTTCGAGCGGTTGAGGTTGAAAAGGAGTGAACTTAGTAGCGGATTGGTGGCCCCGGCGGGATTTGAACCCGCGACCTCCGGCTTGAGAGGCCGGCGTCCTGAACCGGGCTAGACGACGGGGCCACTAACTTTTTGAAGGTTAGCAAAGGCGATGAAAAGGATAACGCATGCCGCAAGAGAACGCAAGTTCCCGCCGCCTCAATTCCCCGCCATCAATCGGGAAAAGCACCTGCAGGATTAGGCAACGAAGGTAAGGTGCCCAATGGCGAACGAACGGTCACGGTCCCAACGATGACTGTCCCCTCGTTGCCAAAACTGTCCCTCGCCTTGACTGTCACATGATAAACAACATCTGACACCCCTGAATTCAGCGGAAGCGAAATTGTCAAGGTGCTGACGAAAGTTTTTTGATTTTGAGGGTCCAAGTTAATTGGGTTAAAGCCGGAGGGGCGCGGGAAAATGTCAACTTGCACAGATTCAACTCCCGATGGGTCACTCACAGTCAGGGTGATTTGAACCGTTCCACCGTTAAAAGCCAACTCGGTTCTTGAAAAACTGCCAGACACCGATGGCGGCAAGTTGTCACCGTCGCCGCCCCCACCACAACCGAGCAACGCAAATGTCAGCGACATTGCAAGCAAAACCCTCAGTTTCATCTCCCAACCCACCTTCCTTCATCTCAACTTCGCGCTGACCACACTTTGAGCGATGCGACCTTTTTCGTCGCGGGCGATAACTTTGACCAAATAGACCCCACCAGGCAGCATTTGGTCGGCGGAACTCGTTCCGTCCCAAACGATGCGGTGCTGCCCAGATGACCTGAAGGATTTGTCAAGGACACGGACGATGCGACCTGTGAGGGTTTGAACGGTGACTTCCGTTTGAGCGGAATTTGTCAAGTTGAACTCAATTGCGAAAGCCTTGCCGCGCAGCGGTATAACTTTCAGGTTTTGAACTCTCAGAGGCTTTTCAACGTTGCGTTCGGCAACAATTTGCAATTGCCTTTCCTCCCCCGAAGACAATTTCAGCCTGTAAGTTCCCGATCGTAGCGAGTAAGTTGCGTTAACAGCCGGATCAAAGATTGTCAATGTCCAGTCGCGCCCTAAAGTCGCCAAGTTATCGGCACTGATGGCTACTTCCTCATCCTGTTCGCTGCCAACTAAAACGAGCGTCCATACGACTTTTTGCCTTTCGGGCTTGACAGAGACTCCTACCTTTGTTCTGCTGTTTCCGAGCAAAGCCGCTTGCGTTGGTTCAACGGGATTTGGGGGCAGCGTCGCTTCCAGCGCTTGGCCGTTTCGGCTCAAACCGAGCAGCAATATGTCAATTTCGCCTTTGCGCTGCACTTTCAAACTGAACAGTTGCCATTCGGCAGAACGGCTCTGCACAGTTTCCTTGCGGGCAGTTGTTGGAACGGGAACAACCAAGCTACAGGCTTGAAAGGCGTAGGCGAAATAGGACTCCCAAGGTTTGACCTCTCCTTCGAAATCTCCTTGAGCGAGAGTTCGGTCATAAACGAACTTGTAAGTGCCAGCGACATCGTCCCATCTCCACAGGAACGGTGCAACGATATCGGTAGCCTGCAATAGGGGCAAAACCGAAACCCCGATCTTAACCCTCAAGGTTGGTAATCTCCATTCAACTGGGACGGCAACTGGGAAACTGATGAGGTTCCAACCGGGTTGCAATTTGATTTCCACTGTGTCCGTGGTTGGTAACTGACCTGTTTGCGGTCGGATATTTACTGTTTGCCTCGGCTTGACAAAGAACCCGACCCCAACTTCTGTCCAAGGTGCGGTCGGGTCAACCAGATCAAATCTCCGTGAAATCGGGTTATAACGGGCAATCCGACCCTGCAAAACCTGGGGTTCAACTCCGAGGATTTCGCTCAAAGACGGGGGCGTCTGCCCCGCAGGAACCGCCGGCGGCAAGAAAGGCAACCCCAAGCCGCGAACTCGTTCGCTTGAAACTCGGTCTAACTTCGGGAGCACAACGATGCGATAAGTTTGTTGCCAATCGGAAGGTAACCTCAACCCACTCGCAATCATAAAGAACGACCAGTTGCCAACATCTTGCGCCCCAAAGGAAAGGCTGATTTCCGCTTCACCGTTTTCGCCGGTCGTGTATGTTTTGGTTTGAACCGAAAAGCCTCGCCTAAGTGTCAAGTTGACAGTTTGATTGGGAACAGGGTTTCCGTAGGTATCTAAGAGGCGAACGAGTATGGTCATTTCCTCGCCCACGAGTTTAATTAGCGGGTTCGTAATTGACGACTGAAGTTCGCTCTCTTGTTGGCTGTCAACGAAGACAAACCTTGAGGGCATCCCCGCTTGGACGATGACGCTGATGGTTCGCGATGGGAGTGAAGGCGCATCTGGTGATGAAACTGTCAACACCACTTGAC
>JANZZQ010000077.1 GCA_026419315.1 Armatimonadota bacterium
GTGCTCTGATATCCAACGCCGGCACTGCAGAAGAGTTCATAGGCGACAAAGTGAAGCGTGTGACCCTCCTAACCTCAAACGGGGAGTTAAAAACGGTTGAGAGGGATGAGTTGAAATTTGGCTACCGCTACAGCAACTTGAAGGACTTGGGGTTGGTGGTTGTAAGCGTAGTGATGAATTTGAGCCCCGACGAACCGAAAGCGATTATGGAACGAATTCACCGCCGATGGCGTTACCGGTGGGAAACACAACCTGTGAATATGCCTTGTGCTGGCTGCATTTTCAAAAACCCACCCGGAGATAGGGCAGGTCGGCTGCTCGACGCCGCTGGTTTGAAAGGTGTCCGCATCGGCGATGCTCAAGTTTCCCCCATCCACGCAAACTTCATCGTCAATTTGGGCAACGCGACGGCGAAGGATGTGCTCGAGTTGGCTGATTTGATGAAGCAGACGGTCCTTGAAAAATTCGGCATCAGCCTTGAATATGAAGTCCAGATTGTCGGTGAGGACAGGTAGTGGCAGCGCTTAGGTGCAGTGGAGCTAAGTTGGAAGCGCAAAAGCTCCATCCATCGCTCCGATTTTGAGCGAGGACAGGTGATGCAAGGAAATGGCTCGTATTCTGGTTCTCATGGGTGGTGATGCCCCGGAGCGTGAAATTTCACTGAGGTCTGGACGGGCAGTCGCAAGAGCATTAGCCCGAAGGGGACACAAAGTTTGGGCGGCGGATATCTCGTTTCAACACGAAAATTCTTTGCCCCCACCTTCACCACCGCCACCGAACCAAGAAACGCCATTGAGTTGTTCTCCCTTGACCCTTCCTCGCTGGATTGAACTTCTTCGTCCTGACGCCGTTTTCCCAGTTTTGCACGGGGGTTACGGTGAAGACGGAACTTTGCAAGCGATGTTGGAGTTGCTGCGGGTTCCGTATGCTTCCCCGCCACCTCTGGCTTGTCAATTAGCGATGAACAAAGTTCAGTTCAAGAGGGTTCTGTTGGCAGAAGGGGTTCCGACGGCTTTGCATTGCGTTGTTGAGCGAAACCGATTTGAGAGGGACGCTGAAGGTGCTATTGACAGAGTTGAGCAAATTGTCGGTTACCCATGTGTTGTCAAACCTTCTTCTCAAGGTTCCACCATCGGGGCGAGCGTGGTGAACCGACCCGACCGGGGGGCTTTGCGTGAGGCAATTGAGGAAGCGCTTCGCTATGACCTGGAGGCGCTGGTTGAGCGGAAAATTTCTGGCAAGGAAATCACTGTCGCCGTTTTGGGGAGCGGCGAAAACGCCCGCGCCTTGCCAGTTATTGAAATTGTCCCCAAAACCGGTGACTTCTTTGACTTCACTACCAAATACACTCCGGGGATGGCAGAACATCGCATCCCTCCGTCAATTTCCGAAAAGGCGCAAAAGCGAGCGCAGGAAATTGCGGTGAAGGTTCACAACTTGCTCGGTTGCCGGGCAGTCACCCGAACAGATATGATGGTTGACAAAGACGAAAACATCTTCGTGCTGGAACTCAACGCTATCCCCGGCATGACGGAAGTATCGCTCGTTCCCGAAGCGGCGAAGGTCGCTGGCATAAGTTTTGAGGATTTGATGGAGATTTTGCTTGAGGAGGCTCTTCAAACCCCTTTGCGGAGCTGGTGACTGGAGATGAACCGAGGTTGCCCTAAGTTGGTGAAATTCGTTTCGGCTGTGATAACGGTTGTCCTCTTGACAAAGGGAATGGCAGTTCGTCGCGTTGTTTGGGAGGGTTATGCACCTGTTGGGTTTGGCACTGTAGTCTCGGTTAACGAAAAGTTGATAGGTCGCCCGATTTGGCTCGTTTCGGAAAAGCAGATTCGCCGTTGGTTGGAAGGCGAGCTGGTTGGTCGGGTGGAAATTCGCCGAAGATTTCCGTGGACGCTCGTGATAATTGCCGAGCCACCGAAATTGGTTGGGGTCATTCCAGAAGGTTCGCAGGGCTATGTTGTGGATGAACAAGGGAAGAAGTGGAGGAAAGTGCCACTATCGGTCACCCGCCTGCCTTTTCTCATGCTACCTGAAAATGTCCCGACACGAAAGTGTATGTTGGCAGTCAAGCAAATTTTGGACCTGTGCTACCGCGAGGGAATTTCGGTGAGAGCGGTTTGGCTGAGCCAGTTCGGTGAAGCGGCAGTTTACTTGCCTGAAGGTTTTTGGCTTAGATTGGGCAACCCGACGGCGTTGAAGTTGAAGTTACAACTCGGGAAATTGCTTCACCAAAACAAGCTTGTGCCGCCCCGCACGGTTTTGGATTTAAGCGTGCCGAAGGTAATAAGCCTTTGGGAAATCACAAAGGAAGCAAACGAAGAAGAAGGTGATTGAACGATGAAGCAGCCGTTCCCAAACGACCAAAAGTTCGCGATAGTGCTTGTTGGCTTGACTTTGGGTCTGTTGATTGGGCTTCAAGTTAGAACTTTAGGGCTGCAAAAAGCGTCCATCGGCTCATCCCGCGCAACTGTTTTGATGGAACGGTTGCTCAAGGCTCAAGAGGAAATCACACAGTTGCGGGAAGAGGTTGACAAACTTCGCCAGCAAATTCGCGATTACGAAAGGGCAATGGCAGAAGGGCGAGCGGCAACGGAAAGGATAACGGCCGAACTCAACAAGTTGAGAGTAATGGCTGGCTTGACAAAAGTCCGCGGTCCTGGAATCATCATTTGGTTGACAGACGCTTCAAAACCCTTGTCCCCTGATAACCCGTCTTTGGGCATCGTCCACGACACCGACCTGCTAATGATTGTCAATGAACTCCGCAACGCCGGTGCCGAAGCGATTGCCATTAACAACCAACGGGTTGTTGCGACTACGGCAATTCGTTGCGTCGGCAACCTCATAACTGTCAATGGTGTTCCTGTTTCTCCACCCTACGAAATCGCTGCCATCGGTGACCCGAACAAGTTGAAGGAGGGGCTAATGATGCCCGAAGGGATAGTAGAGCAACTGAAGACACTCGGCATCCCCATCAACATCACTCAAAGACAAGATGTCATCATCCCGTCGCTAAGCGTGACTCCGAGACTCGAACTTGCTCGCCCGATAGAGCAATAACAAAATTTGGGAGTGAGAGAGATGTGGCTTGGGCTTTTGGCATTGCTTATCGGGTTGATTTTGGGCTTGTGGCTTCCGTCACTTGCTATCTTGCCCGTGACTTTGCAACAACAGTTGCCTAACTACTTGGGCTTGGCTTTGCTTGCAGCAATTGATGCCACTTTGGGCGCTTGGCGGGCAAACATGGAAGGGACTTACGATACGGGCGTTTTCCTTTCCGGTTTCTTCGTCAACATGATTGCGGCGGCGTCTTTGGCTTATATCGGCGATTTGTTGGGTGTAAACTTGGCGTTGGCAGCGGTGGTTGCGTTTGGGACTCGCATTTTCAACAACCTGGCGGTCATTCGCCGCATTTTGCTTCAACACTGGCGACAGCGGATGACGCGGGTGGGGTGAAAAAGGCGTGTATCGTTCAACCTCTCCGATCGTGGTAGGGTTGGATGTCGGAACGACAAAAGTTTGCACTTTGATCGCAAGGGTTTTGCCCGAAGGGTGGGATGTGGTTAGTTTCGCTACGGTCCCCTCGAGAGGTGTCCAACGAGCAACAATCGTTGACTTGAACGAAGCGACCACTGCAATTGTCAATAGCATTGAAAGGGCAGAGCAGTCCGCGGGGATAGAAGTCCACTCCGCTTGGGTCGGAATCACAGGACACCACATCCGAGCCTACCCGGTGGAGGTGACTTTGCAGGTCCCGGATGAGGAGGGGCGAGTAACGCAGGAACTTTTGGACGCTTTAATTGAAAGGGCGAAGAAGGCGAGAAATATACCAGAAGACCATTCCATCCTGCACACCATACCGCGCCAATTTGCCATTGACGGGGTTGGAGGGATTCGGAAACCTTTAGGGCTCTCAGCAAGGGAGATCAAAATGCGAGCATTGGTTGTGACCGCAGCGACCTCCTTCATGCGCAACTTGGCAACCTGTGTCAGACAAGCGGGCGTGGAAGTTGAGAACATGGTTTTGGAACCCCTCGCCGCTGGCATGTCTGTCTTGACAGAAAGTGAGAGGGAGTTGGGGACAGCCTTGCTCGACATAGGTGGCGGGACCACAGATGTAGCGGTTTTCATTGAAAACTCTTTGGTTGACACTTTTGCCATTCCCGTCGGCGGCAACCATGTCACTCGGGATTTAGCTATAGGATTGAGAACACCGCTTGAGGAAGCGGAACGATTGAAAGTTGTCCACGGTTGCGCCCTGCCCGAAAAAGTTAGTTCCGATGAGGTTGTGGAAGTTATGGAACTTGGGAGGGGTAAACCTCGCCCCGTCCCCAAAAGAGCATTGGCCGAAATTATTGAACCGAGGATGAGGGAACTTTTTGAATTGGCTGCAGAACGGTTGGCTCGGAATGGTTGGTTCCCTTTGCTTGCTGGAGGGGTAGTTTTGACAGGTGGAGGTTCATTGCTTGGCAATGCTGTTGAATTAGCTCAGAGCGTTTTCGGTTTGCCGGTAAGATTGGGTGAACCGTCATTGCCCCCCGGAGCACCTCAAGACTTGAAGAGCCCGATTTACGCAACAGTGGTCGGGCTTGTCCTTCACGGCATTCAACATTACCGCTCTGCCACAGAAGTCACAGCCCCATGGTGGCAAAGGTTGGAAAGTTTGTGGAAACGCCTGAGAAGATGGATGCCTTGGTGAGTTGCGGTGTGAGGGTGAGCGGAAATGATAGGAAAACACCAAATTGTCCGGCTTGCCGTTGTCCCAGCAGCAGGCGTAGGTTCCCGCCTTTTGCCGCTGACAAAGGCACAGCCGAAAGAAATGCTGCCACTTGGTCGTAAACCTGTCCTTCACCATGTAATTGAGGAATTGGCTGCGGCGGATGTTCGCGACATTCTACTCATAACTGGAAGGCGCAAACGGAGCGTTGAAGATTACTTTGACGAAGACGGTGACCTTCGCCACTTTGGCCCTGACAGGGCTCCGACAGCGGAAAAGCTTGGCGTGAACCTCGCATACATGAGGCAACCCCAGCCTTTGGGTAGTGGACACGCTATAAAACTTGCCGCAAGTTTCACCGGAAATGAGCCTTTCCTTGTGGCTTACGGCGATTGCGTGATTTGGGAAACTCCCAAAGGCTCATTGGTTCGTAAAATGGTGAACGCATACGAGCAATTCAATCCCGCAGCGATAGTAGCAGTTCAAAAGGTTGCTCGCTCCGAGGTTCAAAATTACGGGGTTGTCGCTGTTGGGCGCTGGGAGGGAGATGTAGCAAGGGTCACGAAGGTTGTGGAGAAACCCACTCCGAACGATGCACCAAGCTGCTATGCTATTGCCGCTCGGTATCTTTTCACCCCTAAAGTTTACGAGGCACTTGACGCAGTGAAACCGGCGAGAGGGGAGTGGCAGTTGACAGATGCCATCCAGAAGTTGATTGAGTGGGGCGAGACGGTTCTGTGCGTTAGATTGGGAGAGGGGAAGCGGTTAGATGTCGGCAACTTCCTAAACTACTGCCTTGCTTTTCTTCATGCCGCCCTTCACGACCCAGAGATGGGACAAAGGTTGAGACGCGAAATCCGGAAGATGCTTCGTCAAATCCGCTGACGATCTATGCTTTAGAAAACGAAAAATGGGGCGAGCGGCGGGATTCGAACCCGCGACCTTCAGGGCCACAGCCTGACGCTCTAACCGCTGAGCTACGCCC
>JANZZQ010000078.1 GCA_026419315.1 Armatimonadota bacterium
TCGCTGAAGGACGATACATCAGGCAAACTGGCGGGAGAGGTCAATACGGGCATGTTTGGTTGCGCGTAGAGCCGCTACCCCGCGGAACAGGTTTTGAGTTCGTCAACCAAATTACCGGCGGCGTCATCCCTTCCGAATTCATCCCAGCGGTTGAAAAAGGCGTAAGGGAGGCAATGGACACAGGCGTCTTAGCGGGTTATCCTGTCGTTGACGTCAGAGTGGTTTTATTTGACGGCTCATACCACGAAGTTGATAGCAGCGAATTAGCCTTCAAGTTGGCAGCAGAAATCGCCTTCAAGGAAGCGTGCAAGCAGGCAGGTCTGATTTTGCTTGAACCTATCATGGCGCTTGAAGTTCTTATCCCCAAGGAGTATCTTGGCGACGTTCTCGGCGATTTAACTGCGAGACGTGCTAAAATTAAAGGCGTCCAAGAATTGGCAGGAAACGCTGTGATGATAGAGGCGGAAGTGCCGCTGGCGGAAGTCTTCGGATACGCTACTTCCCTGCGGTCACTGACGCAGGGGCGCGGTAGTTACACGATGCGTCCCAGCCACTATGAACCTGTCCCTGTGAACATTGCAGAACGCATTATTTTGGATCGCGGTTACTCAATGAGCTACTACGCAATTAGCTCGGTTGGTTCGTGAAAGATGCTGAGAAGTGAGGGCGAAGGGAAATGCCAGTGGAACAACGAATCAGGATTAAGCTGAAAGCGTTTGACCATCGGATTTTGGACCAATCGGCTCAAGAGATCGTGTCTGTTGCTCGCGCGACAGGCGCGCGGGTGAAGGGACCTATTCCCTTGCCAACCGACCGTCATGTCTACTGCGTCATTCGATCGCCGTTCATTGACAAAGAAAGCATGGAGCATTTTGAGCTGCGAATTCACAAGCGACTAATTGACATCTTGGATGTTAAACCTGAAACCGTGGACGCATTGAGACGGCTAAATCTGCCGAGCGGAGTGGACATCGAAATCAAACTGTGAAGATTGCAAGCGTGGTGGGGTTTAAATGCGTAATCCGTGAAAGGGGTGCTTTAACATGAGCACGGCAACAGCAGCAGTGACCGGAATTCTCGGGCGGAAAATCGGGATGACGACGATTTTCGACGAAGAAGGGAAATCCATTGCCGTCACGGTTATAAAGGCGGGACCTTGCTACATAGTTCAAAGGCGAACGCCCGAAAAAGACGGTTATTCTGCCGTCCAACTGGGCTTTGAGGAAATTCCTGAGCGAAAAGTCAACAAGCCCATGTTAGGGCATTTCAAAAAAGCAGGCGTTAAGCCCTGTCGCTTCCTTGAAGAGTTCAGAATCCCCAGCGAAGCGGAAGTCAAGGTTGGTGACGTGGTTACGGTCGCTATTTTCCAAAAGGGCGACAAAGTCAAAGTGACTGGGACGTCAAAAGGGCGCGGTTTTTCCGGTGTCATGAAGCGTTGGGGCTTCAGCGGTTACCCGGATTCTCACGGCTCTCACTTTCACCGAAAACCCGCATCTCACGGTCCACAAGGGCCGCAGAGGGTTATACCAGGAGCTCGCCTGCCAGGTCACTACGGAAACGAGACAATCACGATTCGTGGCTTGACAGTTGTTGATGTCATCCCTGAGCAAAACCTGTTGGTCGTTAAAGGCAGCGTCCCCGGTCCAAACGGTAGCCTGGTTCGGATTGAGAAGTTGTGAAGGCAATGATAGCCGGACAAGGTCCGGAACAGGCAAAGCGGCTTTCAAAAAGTTCAAGAAGCTGTGCCTGCAATTGATGGGATAGTTAGCTGTGTTTACGTTGCTACGCAGCAGTGTTCTGGACGGCTATTGCGAGTTTGGCACACTTTGAGGTTCCGGCGAGAAAGGCTGAACATGGCAATACGATGCGAACATTTGGCGCGGATTGTCCAATTGAGCGGTAGACAGCGAATTCAAAAACCTTGCAGTTATGCTCGGGTTGGCTCCTCACAAGTGAGGAAGAGGTCGTTGTGTTGAGCTGGACGAATTTACGACACGCTTTCGAACGAACAGAAGGGAAACGGAGGGAAAAATGATGGAACTGCCGGTTTACAACTTGGATGGGGAAAGGGTTGGAACTTACGTTGTGCCTGACGAGTTACTTGAGAGCGAAATCAACATCCCTTTGCTGCACCAAGTCGTTGTCGCTCACCTTGCGAATAGAAGGCAAGGGACGCATTCAACCAAAACTCGCGGTGAAGTCCGTGGTGGTGGGCGAAAGCCTTGGCCGCAGAAGGGAACTGGTCGTGCTCGGCAGGGTTCAATCAGGGCTCCCCAATGGGTTGGCGGCGGTGTTGTGCACGGACCGAAGCCTCGCGATTACGACCAAAAAATCAACAAGCGAGTTCGCAAAACCGCAATAAGAATGGCTTGGATCGTCAAGCTGCAAGAGGGTCAGGTCTACTTGGTTGAAGGGTTGGACGAAATTGAGAGGGCGAAGACCCGAGTTTTCAAAAACTTACTTGACAGATTGGGGTTGAGTGAGCGAAAGGTTTTGCTGCTTCTCCCCGAAAGGAAGGATGCCGTTTTGAAGTCCGTCGAGAACTTGCCCAATGTTGATAAGTTGCCGATTTTGCAGCCTTCAACTTACGACTTGTTGGTCCACAATGCCATTTTGACCACGCCGCAAGCTTTTGATGCGGTCGTGGAAAGGAGGTTGGCGAAGGTCAATGTCAGGTAACCTTGACCGAAACCCGTTCACGATTTTGATTGAGCCGGTTGTTACCGAAAAGAGTTTGAGGTTGGCGAGGCTCTACAACCAATACACCTTCAAAGTCAGGCTTGATGCCACCAAACCCGAAATTCGCGAGGCGGTAGAGAAAATTTTCGGCGTCAAAGTGACGAAAGTTAACACGCTAATTGTCAAGCCAAAGAAGCGAGGCGAAAGGTGGCGTCACATCCGCCCCGTCGGTCACACGCCACGTTGGAAGAAAGCCATTGTCACTGTCGCTAAAGGGCAAACTTTGCCCATCTACGAAGGACTGCTGTGATGGCAAGGGGAGTGAAAGGCTATGGGAATCAAGAAGGCCAATCCAGTTACACCTGGCTTAAGGCACGCAACTTTCTACGACTTTGAAGAAATCACGAAGGATGAACCGGAGAAGTCGTTGGTGAAGCCGTTGAAGAAGCACGCTGGCAGAAACAACCAAGGCAAAATCACCGTCCGCTTCCGCGGCGGAGGCGCCAAGCGCCTCTACCGCATCATTGACTTCAAGCGCGACAAAGACGGAATTCCTGCAAAGGTCATTGCCATTGAGTATGACCCCAACCGTTCCGCTCGCATCGCTTTGCTTGAGTATGCCGATGGAGAGCGTCGCTACATCCTTTGGCCTGAAGGGTTGCAAGTTGGCGATACCGTGATGTCTGGTCCTGATGCTGACATAAAAGTTGGTAACTGCTTGCCCCTTGAGAAGATCCCTGACGGCACCGTCATTCACAACATTGAATTGACTCCGGGTAAGGGAGGCCAACTTGTCCGAGCTGCTGGCTGTTTTGCGATCTTGCTTGCGAAGGAGGGTAAATACGCGACTATCAAAATGCCATCAGGAGAGATCCGGCTCGTCAACTTGAAATGCAAGGCAACCATCGGTCGTGTGGGTTTGGCGGAGCACGAGTTGATAAGGCTTGGCAAGGCAGGGCGGATGCGTTACCTTGGTCGCCGCCCACATGTTCGCGGTTCAGCGATGAACGTTGATGACCACCCGCATGGTGGCGGTGAGGGCAAAGCACCTATTGGTATGCCAGCACCCAAATCACCTTGGGGTTGGATCACTTTGGGTCGAAAAACGAGGAAACCGAGAAAGGCATCAGATAAACTCATTGTCAAGCGTCGCCGTGTCGGTTACGGCGACAAGATGGTTTAGTGAGGTGACGGAAGATGGGAAGGTCTCTCAAGAAAGGTCCATACTGTGACCCGAAACTGTTGAAGAAAATCCAGGAGATGAACCGGACCGGGGAAAAGCAAGTCATCAAAACATGGTCTCGCAGGTCAACTATCTTCCCGGAAATGGTCGGACACACAATCGCCGTCTACAACGGCAAGCGCCATGTCCCAGTTTACATCACGGAGGCGATGGTCGGACACAAATTGGGCGAATTCGCTCCCACCCGCACCTTCAGAGGGCACGGCGAGGCAAAGGAAAGAGTGGTGCGGGTGAAGTAAGCGCAAGGAAACGACAAAAAAGTTCAAGAGGGAAAAGCGAGGGATAGAAAGATGGCGGAACAAGTAGCAGGGACAATCCAAATCGTGGCTCGCAGGAAATACGTTCGGGTCTCGCCAAGGAAGGCTCGAAGGGTTGCTCAGCTTATAAAAGGCAAACCTGCTTTACAGGCGTTAAACATGTTGCTTTTGATGCCTCAAAAACCCGCAAAATATTACGCCAAACTCCTCAAGCAAGCGATAGGTAACGCCGTCAACGATTACGAGCTGGATGAGGAAAAGCTCGTTGTCGTGAACGCGCTTGCAGATAACGGGCCGATGTTCAAAAGGTATCGGCCGAGGGCGAGGGGGCGGGTTTACATGGTGCGCAAGAGGACAGCGCACCTGACCGTTATCGTCTCTCCAAAGGAGGAAGAGTGAGATGGGGCAGAAGGTTAACCCTATTGGCATTCGTATCGGGATTGTCAAGGATTGGCAAAGCAAATGGTTTTCGTCGCGACATTACACTGAATGGGTTCTCGAAGACATCAAAATCCGCGACCATATCAAAAGCAGGTTCAAGCAAGCGGGAATCCCGAGAATTGAAATTGAACGGAAGGCGAATACGGTTATCGTGACGGTTTACGCTGCCCGCCCAGGTATGCTCATCGGTCTGCGGGGTCGGACCATTGAGCAACTGAGGCAGCAGTTACAAGAACTCACGAACGGCAAAGAAGTTTACATCCATGTTAGGGAAGTTGAACGACCGGAGCTGGAGGCTCAACTTTTGGCGGAAAGCATTGTCCAGCAAATAGAACGCCGAGTTTCCCACAAGCGAGCGATGAGACAAGCAGCGTTGCGCGCTTTGAACGCTGGCGCTTTGGGAGTAAAGATCATCGTTGCCGGAAGGTTAGGCGGAGCTGAATTGGCGAGGGACGAAAAATTGCACATTGGCCGAGTCCCGCTCAGCACCCTCCGGGCAGACATTGACTACGGCTTTGACGAAGCTTGGACGAAGTGGGGTCGAATTGGAGTCCACGTCTGGCTTTACAGGGGCGAAATTTTGGAGAAAGGACGAGAACGAATCCTTTTGGCTCAGCAGAGGCAACCTGCACAAGTTGTCGCTGTCTCCTCCGAAGAGGAAGAACTGGAAGAAGAGGAAGGAGGCGAATAGTCCATGTTGATGCCGCGCCGTCGTAAATTCCGAAAAGAACAAAGGGGGAGGACGAAAGGGAAAGCAACAAGGTGCAACACCGTCGTTTTGGGCGAATTCGGTTTGCAAGCCTTGGAACCTGGCTGGATCACAAACCGTCAAATAGAAGCCGCCCGTATCGCAATTGCTAACTTTATCCGCCGCGCCGCAAGAGTTCACATCAGAATCTTTCCCCACAAACCCGTTACGAAGAAGCCTCTGGAATCCCGTCAAGGTGGAGGCAAGGGAGATCCTGAGTTCTATGTTGCTGTTGTCAAGCCCGGCACCATCTTGTTTGAGATCGGCGGTGTCTCCAAAGACTTGGCGGTTGAAGCCCTTCACCG
>JANZZQ010000079.1 GCA_026419315.1 Armatimonadota bacterium
GTGTAACCTGGCACCAACGGATTTTGCAGCCCTCAAGGTGTTCAGCCACAATTCGGAACTTTCAGGGTGAGAGGGCGAATTTCGCTGTGAGGTGAACTCCCTTTGGCGTAACGGAGACCGTTTGCAATTGAACTTGAAGTGGCGCAAGGTCAAAACGGATTAAAGGGTTGAGTTGCTTGAAACGCTCCTGCAGCCATCCCGCCGGCAAAGGGACAATTTCAGCGACAGTTGCTTGAACGAGTTTCCAGTGAATTTCGTTGTTGACGGGGAACAGTTCTGCGACGGCTTCAAAAGGGACGCGAAGGACGGGAACTCCCGCCAACTCAATTCTCCACCTGCCCTCAAATTCAACGCTCCCGTTCCTAAGCCGAACCATCGCATCTTCAATCCCATACTTTGCCGCATGCTCGGTTAGGTAGCGTTGAATTGAGCTGGCGACAATGAAACCCGATAGAGTTCCGGAAGCCGCAGAGACGAGGACAAGTCGCTTTTCTTGCAGGGAGCTTTTCAAGTCAAAACGGACAGTTTGAGCCCGCGCTTGAAGTTCAGATATTGTCAACCCCTCGTAATTTGCCTCTCGGAGCAACAAAAAGACTTCCCCTACCCTACCCTCTTTCTTGGCTTTGTCCACAAACCGGACAGGCAGCATTTCAAGCAACTCGCCACCGACAAAGGACAAACCCTCAATTTCGACCTTCATCTTTTTGAACTTGCCTTGCAAAGTTGGAAAGCCCGGAGAGCCCTCAAGTTCAACGTCAACGCTTTTCGCCGTGAGGGATTGCCGCATCGCCTTTTCAAGTTCCCGTTCAACCCTATCGGGCGTCACTTGGGTGAAGAAGAGCAGGAGCAAAACTGCAACACCAATTGCAACTTTTTCCATTGCCCTGTCGCCTCCAAAGCCCTTCCATCAATTGAGTGTTTGAAAGGGTTGGTGCCCAAAAAGCAAGAAGGGACTTGGGTTGAAGAACGCCCCCTGTCCCTGCAGCAGGTGAAGCCTAAATCACAAGCTTTTGCTCCCCCGCTCTAAGATGATTTTGCCCGTTCGGACGACTTCCCTGATACCGAAAGGACGAAGCAGTTCAATCAAAGCGTCAATTTTGTCGGAACTTCCAGTGATTTCAACGGTCATGGTGTCGGCGCCGACATCAACGATTGATGCCCGGAAGATTTCAACGAGTTGGATAACGTGAGGGCGCTGCTCCAACTCGCAATTGACCTTGACGAGCGCCAACTCCCGCTCGACAACGTCCTCACCTGTGTGGTCTTGAACCTTGATGACATCAATCAGTTTGTTCAGCTGCTTGGTGATTTGCTCGATGGTGTCGTCATCCCCGCCAACAACGATCGTCATGCGCGAAGTCTTGGGGTCATCGGTGATGTTGACTGCGAGGCTCTCAATGTTGAAACCTCTCCTCGCAAACAAGCCGGCAACGCGAGCTAAAACGCCTGGTCGGTTCTCAACGAGGACCGATAAAGTGTGCAATCGGTAACCCTGCTTGCGACCGTTGTTTGACGGCATTTCCTCAAATCCCTCCTTGAACGCAGTGATACGAGTGGGGCGAAAACCATTTTAGCACCATTCCCCGCCGCTCATCGCAAACTTTTATGGCGTGAGTTAGGGGTAACTTCCGCTAAATTTTGGGTGAGGTGAGCGAAAGTGGCGAAGCCTAAGACCTTTGAAACTGAAATTGCGATTCTGTCAACCAGAAAGCACGGGTTGGATTTCATCCGCCGTAAACTGAAAAGGACGACCTTCGACCCTGATGCGATGGCTGAAGTTGAAGCGAAAGTTCGGGAGATCATCTCTGCTGTCAGAAAACGAGGCGATGATGCCCTCGTTGAAATTGAAAGGCGAGTTGGTTGGAAGGAATGTTCGGTTGAGCGGCTCAAGGTCACTAAAGAGGAGATGGACGCCGCTTACGCATCTGTCCCAACACCACTTCTTGAAGCCCTTTGTCTTGCCCGCGACCGGCTCGAGAGGTTTCATCAGCAGCAGTTGCCTCGTTCGTGGTTCATTCATGAAGACGGCTCAATTTTGGGTGAGTTGTTTCACCCAATTGAACGTGTTGGCATTTATGTTCCTGGAGGCTTAGCTTCTTACCCGTCAACGGTCTTGCACGTCGCAGTCCCGGCAAAAGTTGCGGGTGTGAAGGAGTTGTATGTCGTTACGCCACCTGACAAAGATGGCAAAATCGATTCCCTCGTCCTTGCAGCAGCACAATTGGTCGGTGTTGAAACCGTTTACCGAGTTGGTGGCGCTCACGCAATTGCAGCCCTTGCGTTTGGGACCAAAACAATCCCTAAGGTTGACAAAATCGCTGGCCCAAGCGGGATTTACCCTGTAGTCGCAAAAAGGTTGCTTTACGGCGTTGTCGGAATTGACTTGTTGCCAGGGCCAAGTGAAGTTGCAGTTATCGCCGATGAAACTGCACCGCCAGATTGGGTTGCCCTTGAGTTGCTCGCCCAAGCGGAACATGGTCCAGATTCAGTTGCGGTTTTGTTCACGCCTTCAGAGGAGTTGCTGAGAGAAACCGCTAAAAGCCTTTCCCGCTTTTTGAGAACATCGCGGCGACGGAAATATCTTGAACCTGCACTGAGGGAACATGGCGCCTTGGTTCTCACGCGGAACGTGGATGAAGCCATCATGTTGGCAAACGAACTCGCCTACGAACACGTCGCTTTGATGGTCGCCGAACCCATGAGATTTGTTGGCAAGTTGAGGTATGCAGGTGCAATCTTCCTGGGACCACAAACCACGGTCGCATTCGGCGATTACTTGGCTGGACCAAGCCACGTATTGCCTACAGCCGGAACTGCTCGGTTCTCCTCGGGTTTGAGTGTCATGGATTTCATGGTCAGGTCATCGGTAGTTGGTCTTTCAAAGGAACAAGCGAAACTTTTCTCCGATGCCGCCGCAATGTTGGCCGATTCCGAAGGTTTGTTCGCACACGCCAAGGCACTGAGAGTTCGGCGGGGGAAGTGAGACAACTGTCAACCTTGAAAACTTGTGTGCTTTTTGTGTTGCGTTTTTGTTGGCGTTGCGTCATCTTCTTGAGGGCAACGATGGAGGGTGTCCGGCGATGAGTTCTGAATTTGCCTCCCGAATGAAAGGGACATTGATGGTCCGACAAGAGCTTTTGGATTTGATCCCGAAGGTTGAAGCGCTGATTTTTGACATTGACGGTGTGCTCGTTGACGCTTCGGAAAGTTACAGGTTGGCTGTCTGCGAGGCTGTCAAGTTCTTCGTCCAACACGAACTGGGTTGGGTTGTGGATGCGCCTCCTTTGACACCCGATGAAGTTGATATGTTCAAGAGAGCAGGTGGCTTCAACAACGATTGGGATTTGACGCAAGCAGCCACCTTGTTTTTGCTGTTCAAAAGCCTGAAACACGGGATCAAACAAATCAGCGCCCTCAAAAAGATGCGCCCTTCGTTGGAGGAGTTTCTCGCCAAGGTTTCAGCGGAAGGCGGAGGCTTGCCCATTGCCGAAAAAATTGTCATTGACGAGCTTGAGTTGAGGCAGCGCCGTGACTTGGCAAGGCTGTGGAAGCGCCGTCTGCTCATTCAACTGGCGCAAGAGTTTTACGCCGGTCGCAAGTGGTGTGCCCGTTTGTTCGGGTTCGAGCCGCAATACGTTGACATTGAGGCTGGTTTCTTGGAACGGGAAAAAACTTTGATTGAACTCTCGCTGCTACCCAAAGGCGTGAAATTGGGCATCTTGACAGGAAGGGCAAAAAGGGAAACCAGGCTGGCGCTGGAACGCATCGGTTTGCTCCCGTTCATCCCCGAAGAATTTTGGGTAACCGACGACGACCCAATCCGCAAACCCGACCCGAAAGCGTTGACAGTTTTGACAGAAAAGTTAGGAGCAAGCTCCGCCATATACGTTGGTGACACGATTGACGACCTGAGAATGGTCAACGAGTATAAGGCAAACGCTAACTTGAACGCTCCAACCGTATGGGCTTGCATGACTTTGACTGGACCGAACGGAGAAAAGAATCGCGGGTTCTTCCTCGAGCAAGGTGCTGATATAATTGCAACTGATGTCAACGCGCTGCTGGGCTACCTGAAACATGTTCGTGAGCGATGGGTTAACAAAGGCAACAAGTAAGGGGGAGGGCAAAATTCTCGCCGGGTCGAAAGTGAGGTGATTTCGTGTGAATAGACCGGAACTGCTGGTCATTACGGGAATGTCAGGGGCAGGCAAAACCCTCGCCCTTCACGCGCTGGAGGATGCCGGCTACTTCTGCGTTGACAACCTTCCACCCAAACTCTTACCGACGTTGGTTGACCTTTGCGCCCACTCAAGTCAGCCCATCGTAAAGGTCGCTTTGGTCGCCGACGTCAGGGGCGGGGAGTTTTTCCGAGATTTGACGGAATCTATCAACCGATTGCGCAGCGAAGGCTACAATGTCCGAATCTTCTTTCTGGAAGCGAGTGACGATGTCTTGGTGCAAAGATACAAGGAAACCCGTCGCCGTCACCCTTTGTCAAATAACGGTCGCGATTTGTTGCAAGCAATTCAAGCGGAGCGGGAGCAGTTGAGCGAAATCAGAGCGCTCGCTAACGAAGTCATTGATACATCCGGTCTGACGCCTCAACAACTCAGAGACGAGATTCTAAGGAGGCTTCAATTGGGCGATGGGACCGTAATGCAAGTGAAAATCGTCTCCTTCGGTTTCAAATACGGGGTGCCAGTTGATGCCGATTTGGTTTTTGATGTCCGATTCCTTCACAACCCAAATTACGAACCCGAACTTCGCCACTTGACCGGACAAGACAAGCGCGTGAAGGAATTCGTTTTGAAGCACTTTGAGGCTCAAGAGTTCTTGAAGCGCCTGAGATCTTTGCTGGAATTCACCTTGCCTCTCTACCGGCGTGAGGGCAAGTCCTACTTGACAATCGCCGTCGGCTGCACTGGCGGGCGACACCGCTCCGTCACCCTGGCGGAAGCGATTGCGGAAATTGTGAAGGGGCAAGGCTACAATTGCACCGTCCTCCACCGCGACATAAACCGATGAGCAAAACAAACCCTTCAACGGAAAAATCGAAAATTCAGAGCAAAGGCAGAATTTGGTCTTGAAGCGGCAAAGTCGTGATTTCAATTTGCCCCTCGTGAACAGCGACATTTATTTCCGTGCGAGTCCCAATTTCCGGACCGTAAACGCCGGGCTCAATTGTCACCAAAGTGCCGGGAACGAGAAGCCTCGTGTCGTGGGTTTCGTAATCGTCCAAGTTGACCCCGAACCCGTGAACTTCCGTGCCTAAACTGTGACCGGTTCGGTGAATGAAATCTTTGGCTCGCCCGTGCTTTGAGATAACTTGACGGGCAACAGCGTCTACTTCGCAACCTCTCACTGGCTCGCCCTTTTCCACCCGTTCCCTCAAAAACTCCAACGCTGCATCTCTTGCTTCCTTGACAATTGCAAACTGTTCCTCAAACCTCGGTGGGACAGTGCTTCCCGTGTAGCCGCACCAAGTTATGTCGGCGTAGATGGCTTTGGGCTCATCGGCGACTTTGCCGAAAATGTCCAGCAAAACGAAGTCGCCCCACCCGATTGGTGAGCTTCGTTCTTGAGTCGGGAGATAATGAGGGTTGGCGCTGTTGCCCATCACAGCCACAATGGGAGGGTGACTCGCTGTCAAGC
>JANZZQ010000080.1 GCA_026419315.1 Armatimonadota bacterium
GGGTATATCGGCGAGCGAGATGTTGTTGAAGTCCTTATCGCTGGGCTCAAAAGGCTTCAGTATCGGGGTTACGATTCCTGCGGCATTGCCGTTTTGGATGGAAACGAACTTGCCATCGTCAAGGAGGCTGGTCGCATTGAGAGACTCGAACAGGTTCTCTCACGATACACTTTTCAAGCAAAAGTCGGTATAGCCCACACCCGGTGGGCAACTCACGGGACCCCATCGCCGATAAATGCCCATCCCCATACAGATTGTCAAGGGACTGTTAGCATCGTTCATAATGGTGTCATTGACAATTTTCTCCACTTGCGTGAAGCGCTTTTGCATCGGGGTCATATCCTTCGTTCTGAAACGGACACCGAAATCATCGCTCACTTGGTTGAAGAGGAGCTTTCAAACTTCAGAGGCGAAGGTGACAGTTCTCTTGTTTTTCTCCACGCTGTCCGAAGGGCAGTTGCTCAGTTGAAAGGGAGTTACGCGATCGCTTGTCTGTGGGAGGGGTCACCCGGTGTTATAGTCGCGGCAAGGCAAGGTTCACCTTTGTTGATAGGTGTTGGTAACAACGAAGCATGTGTTGGTTCAGACTTGAACGCCATTCTGCCAATAACCAAGCAAATTATCTTGCTCAACGACGGTGAGGTGGCTTTAGTCGCCCAAAATCGGGTTCTGGTTTTTGACCTGGAAGGTAACGAACGCCCCATCTCAATCCATCGGATAGAGTGGGAAATCGCCGAGGAAGACAAGGCAGGCTTCCCAACTTTCATGCTAAAAGAGATCTACGAACAACCAGAGCGGTTGAGGAAAATCATAAATTTGCGCTGTCGAGGCGAAAACGCACCTGTGTTTGAGGAGTTGGTAATGCCGCCTTCGCAGCTGATTGCTTTCCGGAGAATCATCGTTCAAGCGGCAGGAACATCTTGGCATGCAGGTCTATACGGCAAATACCTTTTTGAGCGCTACCTTCGCATCCCAACGGATGCGGAGATTGCTTCTGAGTTCCGCTATCGCGAACCCGTTTTGGAGCAGGGCACTCTCGTAATCGCGATCAGCCAATCTGGTGAAACCGCTGACACTTTGGCTGGAATTCGTCAGGCGCGAAGCAGGTTCGTTCCAGTTTTGAGTTTGTGCAATGTCCCAGGCTCAACCATGACTCGAGAAAGCGATGCGGTCATTTACTTGCACGCTGGTCCCGAAATCGGCGTGGCTTCAACGAAAGCTTACACTGCCCAACTTGCCCATCTCTTCCTCCTGACCCTCTATATCGGCCGCTTAAAATGGCTGCTCAGTCAGGAAACCGTTAGTCAATTGCTTGATGAGTTCCAAAAGTTGCCTGCAAAGATGCAACAAATTTTGGATGAGCAGGAGCCTTTGGTGCGCGAGTGTGCAAGAACTTTTTTGGATGCGAGATACTTCCTGTATTTGGCGAGGGGCATAAACTACCCCACAGCGCTGGAAGGCGCCCTGAAACTCAAGGAAGTCAGTTACATCCACGCATCAGGTTACCCTGCCGGTGAGTTTAAGCACGGCCCCATCGCTTTGGTTGACAAAGAGACTCCAGTCGTTTGTGTTGCCCCTGTTGACAGCGTCTACGAAAAAACGCTTGCGAACATAGAAGAGGTCAAAGCTCGCGGCGGAAGGCTCATCGTGGTGACAACAGAAGGCAACCGCGATTTTGACGAAATGGCTGAGTTCATCTTCACTATACCTCAAACCCACGAAGACCTTACGCCGCTATTGACAGTTATACCGCTGCAGTTACTCGCTCATCATGTTGCTGCAATGAAAGGGCTTGATGTTGACAAACCCCGCAATCTGGCGAAGAGCGTGACAGTTGAATAAAGGGAGCCCACTGGGCTGAAAAACCGACAGTGTAGAGGCAGTGACTTATTCTGGTGGGTAATTTGAGAAAGTGACGAGCAATTGAATTCCGCCCCAAGTTAATCTCGGCACCCAAACTAATCCCTTTGTTCAATACCGCAAAGCAAAGAGCTAGACGAGGGCTTGAACACCAGAAAGCTTAGGTGGCTGTTACCGCGAGCAATTCGATCAGCGCAAAAGCCTCGCAATGCGCAACAGTCGCCTCTTGAGCCGGATACCCTTTTCACCGGGCTTTACGGCTTGAAGGCGAAGCAGCGGATAAAACAACGACGCCGAGATTTTTCACCGTTCCAAAAGAAGAGCCTTCGGTGAGCCGATTTTGGAGGTGCGTGCAAGGGCGAAGCTTTTCAAAATTTCCCCCAGGTCCCCGAAGGAGGCGATTGTGGTGTTTGGCCGCTAAGCTGGTGCCCCCAACCAATTCCAGCGATTCCCTCAAACGGCATGCGCCAAGCGAGGGAAACGGAACACACTCGGTTTTCCTTGCTTTCAAAGTTGGCTTATCCGATTTATCTCTTCACGCCGAACCAACAAGGGGTGTTCGTTGGCGAATCAATCGACCTCTTTCAAGTAGAGCCTTACTTTAACTCCATCCTCGCTTTCACTTGGGTTCCGGAGAAGTTTAGCGCCTTTGGCTTGCCACAGAATTTGAGGCGGAATAGGAGCAACGCAGCTGAATCTCGCGGTGGATGAAATTCGCTCAAAGGGCTAAATTTTTGCGGTGAGTTTTTGAGCAAACTGATGCCTGCCCCGATGGGACAAGAGTGAGGGCTTTAGTTCTAACGGAATTCTGTTCCGCAAACAAATGACCACCGTTGTTAGGGGGTGTAGCCGATGCTCAATTGGTTGGAAATAACCGTAACGACCGTTCCGACGAATGCCGAACAAGTTCACGGGTTACTTGACACTTTAGGTTGTGTCGGAACAGCCCAAAGTTTTTGGTCCGAAAATTCCGTTCGGGTCACCGGATACTTGCCTGCAACCGAAGATGTAACGGAGAAATTGGTCTGGCTCCAGGAGCAAATTGATTACGCTTTGGCACACAATTGGCTTCTCGAACCCGTCACCGTTACAACTTGCGTCTTAGATTCAGAAGATTGGGAAGCACCGTTGCGGGAAATTCTGCCCCCGTTGCTTGTTGGCAGCAAGTTCCTCATCGCGCTCACTAACGACGAAGTTGACAACCCAGAGAGCCGCATCGTTTTGAGATTGCGCAGTTTAGGCGGCTTCGGAACAGGGCATCATCCAACGACGAGGATGTGCCTTGAGTTTTTGGAGGAGACGATAGGCGTTGAAGGTTGGACACTGAAAAATGGCCAAGCGACAGGTAAAAGGGTTTTGGATGTAGGAACGGGTTCGGGAATACTCGCTATTGCGGCGGTGAAACTCGGTGCAGTTGAAGTTGTAGCCACTGACATTGACGATGCCGCCCTTGAAGCAGCCCGTGAAAACGCGAAACGCAACGGTGTTGAAGGTAAAATCAAGTTTGTCAAGAGTGATTTGCTTCGCCAAGTCAAGGGGAAATTTGACATAGTGCTTTCTAACTTGCTTACGCCTCTCATTAAGGATTTGGCTTGGCAGTTGAAGTCGCGCGAGGTTTTGTCTTGCAGTGGCCTGTGGATTGCTTCAGGTATATCAGTGGAAGGGTGGAGTGAAGTCAAGCCCTTGCTTGCGAAACTGGGCTACTATCTCGTTGAGGAACGGGAGTTGGCAGGGTGGGTTGCTTTCAAAGCCAGACAATTGTGACCTGACAAAAAGCAATCGTGCGAAACTACCTGTCAAAATTGTAACGGTCGGAAGAACTTGTAACAACGCAGGAGGGAACCAGTAATGTCAAGGCGAGCGCTGCTCTCCGTCTGGGACAAACGAGGTATCGTTGAATTCGCTAAGGGTTTGCGCGATGCGGGATTTGAGTTGGTTTCAACAGGCGGAACGGCGAAGACGCTGCGGGAGGCAGGTTTGCCGGTGATTGAAGTCTGTGAAGTCACCGATTTCCCTGAAATTCTCAATGGGCGCGTCAAAACCATTCATCCCTTCATCGCCGCCGGAATTTTAGCTCGCAGGGATGTCAACGCACACTTGTACGAACTTGAGCGTTTGGGTGTTTCAACCATTGACCTTGTCGCTGTCAACCTTTACCCCTTCCGGGAAGTTGTCCGACAGGGTGTGGACGAAATGACGGCTTTGGAACACATTGACATTGGCGGCGTGACGCTTTTGCGTGCTGCTGCGAAAAACTACCGTGATGTTATCGTCGTTTGCGACCCAAACGATTACCCTCAGGTTTTGAAGTGGCTTCAGGAAGGCGAAGTGCCGCTAAAGGTGCGTGCCGAACTGGCGTTGAAAGCATTCGCTCACACTGCCGCATACGACGCAGCCATTCTCTCCTACTTTCGCCAACAAACGGGTATCAAGTTCCCGAACGAATTGGCGTTTGGTTTTGTCAAGCGTATTGACCTTCGCTACGGCGAAAACCCGCATCAGCAAGCAGCGTTCTACGCCGACCCGATGTCGGTAGTTCCAAGCGTCGCAGCGGCTGTCCAACTTTGGGGCAAGGAACTTTCGTTCAACAACATCGCCGATTTGGATGCTGCGCTTAACCTCGTCCGAGAGTTTGACCAGCCAGCAGCCTGTATCATCAAGCACACAAACCCGTGCGGTGTTGCGATTGGTGAAACTTTGGCGGAAGCCTTCGCGAAAGCCCGTGATGCCGACCCCGAAGCGCGCTTCGGCGGCATCATCGGTGTCAACAGAAAAGTCGATGCGGCGACCGCAGAAGAAATCTTAGTTCAAGGCAGTTTCTACGAGGCAATCATTGCACCCGACTACGAACCCGAAGCGTTGGAACGAATTAAGGCTCGTAAAGGTTGGGGCGAAACGATCCGCATTTTGAGTCTTGGCACTGAAGATTTGAGAGCGGGAGCTGGCGAAAGTTTTTTGACGGCAAAGTCAGTTACTGGTGGATTGCTCGTTCAGACCGCAGATGTTGAAGATGTTCCGCTGGAGCGATGGCAAGTTGTTACCGAGCGCTTTCCGACGGAGAGCGAATTGAAAGATTTGTGGTTTGCATGGAAAGTTGTCAAGCATGTCAAAAGCAACGCAATTGTGGTTGCGAAAAACGGTGCAACGGTCGGGATAGGTGCGGGGCAAATGAACCGAGCCTTTTCGGTTAAAATCGCTGTTGAACTTGCGGGTGAAAGAGCAAAGGGTGCGGTTTTGGCGAGCGAAGCCTTTTTCCCAATGCCTGATGGACCAGAAATCGCTGCCAAAGCGGGTGTTACAGCAATCGTTCAACCCGGTGGCAGCAAACGAGACCAAGAAGTCATAGAAGTTTGCAACCGTTACGGTGTTGCGATGGTGTTCACAGGGATGAGGCATTTCAGGCATTGAGTTTGAGGTCTTACAGGCATAAGTTAAGTGCCAAAATTTTGTGGCGCTATTTGCCTCAAATTCCTGTAAGTGTTTGCCGAAGGTGAAGCAAGTTTTGAGGGCTTGGGGAAGAATCTCGAAGATAAAAAGCGAAGGGGTTCAGTGACCTGAGAAAGAACCTATGTTCGTCTTCACGAACTGATTGACGGGGTGAAAAAGATGAGCGAAGTTTGTTCTGGAAAATCTCGGGTTTACGATATCACCATAATCGGCGGTGGACCATCGGGTTTGTTTGGCGCTTTTTACGCTGGCATGAGACAGATGAGCACGAAAATCATTGA
>JANZZQ010000081.1 GCA_026419315.1 Armatimonadota bacterium
GAGGGAGAGGATAACGAGAGCGAAAATCAGGTTAGCAACGCTCAACCGCGAGTATGCACGCGTTTCGCACCAACTGACGCAAACTCGTTCCCGAATCATGAAACTTAGGGCAAAACTTTCACGGCACCGTTCGATCTTGGCTGAGCGGTTGCGTCAACTTTACAAGCACCCTCCCAGCGATTATGTCGCTTTCATTGCAGATGCTCGCGACATAGAAGATGCGGCTATCCGAACCTATGTCTTCCAACGGATAATCTCCTATGACGAGGAAGTGATCGAAACAACCCAACAAGCCAAAGAGGAACTTGAAGCCCAAGAGGCTCAGTTGAGGCGCCAACAGCTGCGATTGGCGTCGTTGAGAAAAGCGATTGCGGAACAAACGAGAGAACTTCACGAAGCAGAATCTGAACAAGCCCAATTGCTGAGACGAATTCAAACTGAGCGGGAAACTTACGAACGATGGTTGCAAGAGTGGGAGGAAGAGTCAAGGGCAATTGCCGCTTTGTTGCGGCGACTTCAAAGCGCTCAAAGAAATCGTCCCCGCCCTATACCAGCATGGACAGGTCCATTCATCCGACCAGTTAGTGGTCCCATCGTTTCGGGCTTCGGCTATCGGGTTCACCCGATTTTTCGCAGAGTCAAGTTCCACTACGGCGTTGATATTTCAGCACCCTCTGGGACGCCTATTCGTGCAGCGGCGGACGGCGTTGTCGTTTTCGCGGGATGGAGGCGCGCCTACGGCAAAACCGTCATCGTTGACCACGGGAATGGGCTTGCCACGCTTTACGCCCACTGCTCTCGCGTGTTGGTGAGCGAAGGTGAAGTGGTGAAACAGGGACAAGTCATAGCGTTGGTGGGAAGCACAGGTTTGTCAACAGGACCTCACTTGCATTTTGAGGTTCGCCGTTATGGAGAACCAATCAATCCGCTGACAGTGCGTTAGAATGAACACCAGCCATTTGAAAATGGAGGCGAAACATATGGAGCAGCAACAAAGCACAACATCGGTCCACCAAAGGGTTAGGGGTGTGTTTAGTCTCGCGTTAGCCTTGTTGGTCGTTTTGTCTTTTGCCGCTGGCTATCAAATAGGCAACCGAAGGAGCGAAGTTTCGCCATTTCAGGTTTCGCTAGGTCCGGGTTTGGTTCCATTAGCAAGAGAGCAACTATCAACAACGCAACCGACTCAACTCTCTTTGCGCCCTGTGGAACGCCTTGCGGAAGTTTACATTCGCCTGCAGCAATACTTCTATGCCCCAGATAAGCTTGAAGAAAACCAACTCACTTACGGGGCGATTAGTGGGTTGCTGCGGGCAACGGGCGACCAATATACCCGCTACTTGAAACCCGAGGACTTAGAACAGTTCACAACCCGCAGCCACGGGGAATATGAAGGAATTGGCGCCGAGTTGACAATTGCTGTTGACCCGACAACCGGGGAAGAAAGGTTAACGATAATGAGCGTATTCCCTGAGCAACCCGCAGACAAAGCAGGTTTACGACCTTTGGACCGGATACTGAAGATTGACGGCAAGCCAACTGACAAGATGACCTTGGAACAAGCGGTTAGCTTGATTCGCGGTCCAAGGGGGACAACCGTGACCTTGACGATTCAGCGGGACGGTATACCCGAACCTTTTGATGTCACTTTGACGAGGCAAAGGGTTCAAATCCCCGTGCTCCAGAAGAGGATGTTGGACGACAAAGTGGGCTACATCAGGCTTTTGGAGTTCAATGAGAAGTCCGCACCAGAACTGAGCAAGGCGTTGGACGAACTGAAGAGCAAAGGAGCAAAAGCGTTGATTCTGGACTTAAGAGGCAACCCAGGAGGGCTGTTAGATGCAGCGGTTGAAGTTGCAAGTTTGTTTATCCCGAAAGGTCCTATCGTGACTGTCAAAAGCAGGACCGAGGGTGAACAGGTTTTTGAGGCAATTCCGTCCCTGTATAAGGGTTGGGAAGGACCAATGGTTGTCCTGGTTGACAACCGTAGCGCTTCTGCGAGCGAGATTGTCGCCGGAGCATTGAGAGACCACAAAGTCGCTGAAGTTTTGGGTGAAAAGACCTTCGGGAAAGCTTCTGTTCAAACCGTCGTTAACCTTCGCGGTGGCGGAGCGTTGATTGTGACAACGGGCAGTTACCTCACCCCAAGCGGATACGATATCCACGCGAACAAAGGGTTGGTGCCGGACAAGAAGTTGGAACCCACTCCAGAAGAGCAACAACACAATTCCCAATTAGCGGGGATTTGGTTGGAACGAGGCAAGCAACACCTCCAAGCCAAGGAGTTGGAGGATGCGTTGATTTGCTTTGGACGAGCAAGGCAGTTAGACCGGACCAACAAGGAAGCGGCTAAGTTATATAACGAGACTGTAGCCCAATTGGTGGAGCAAGAGCGGAACCGGACTAAAGATTTCCAACTTGAGCAAGTGCGTCGGATGTTACTCCAGAAACTTAGCCAGCAAAAAACAGTCCAGGCAAAAGCGAAGCCCCAAACCAAACCTTGAAATTTTCCCGCACCGGAAACAGCCGTTCCACAGTCCTTTAACTGTCAAGAGGTGCTGCTAAAATGCTTCGGGCGAGGATGAGTTGGGGTGAGCGGGTTTTCTATTGGGTTGTGATTTTGGGGCTACTGTTTGCTTTATTGGTTTTCCGGAAGACAACGCTGCCGGTCGCCGTTTTCGTTGATGGCAAACCGGTGGCTTGGTTAAGCAACTCAAGGTTAGCACAACAAGCCATACAGTTGGCAAGAGAAAAGATGCGAAAACTTCACGGGCAAGAAGTTGATTTTACGGAAACGGTTGATACAGGCAACTTGCCTTTGCCTTCAGGTAGAAATTTGTCAAGCCCTGCTGAAGCAGCAGAATCATTGCTCGCAGTTGTCTCACCGGCACAAAGGGCTTGGGTTATCAAAGTTGCGGACCAAACCGTAGCGGCATTGAGTAGAAAGGAAGAGGCGGAACAGGCGCTGGAGTTGGTCAAAGCTCATTTTACCCCCCACAATGTCACACTCGTCAAACCTCCACGGTTTAAGGAAAAGGTGGTTGTTCAAAGGGGAAAAGTCGCTGTTGGTGAGGTTGTCGCTGATGCCGAAACCGCTGCCCAGAAACTCATAAGTGGTCTTGAACCACCACAGTATCACATTGTCAAACCCGGGGAGATAGCCATCCGCATTGCCCGCAAGTATGGGCTGACACTTGACGAATTGAAACAACTCAACCCGGACAAAAACCTTGACAGGTTGAAAGTCGGGGATAGGTTACTCATCAAGCGAGGGAAGCCTGTGGTGACGGTCATCTGCATCTATCAAGTTGTCAGGCAAGAGCCTGTGCCGTTCAAAGTGGAGAGGCGTTTCGCCCCGAGCCTTCCCGGCGGTGCACTCGTCACAAAACAGCGAGGTAGGAAGGGTTTGAAAGAGGTCGTATATGAGGTCGTCGCAGAAAACGGGCTGGAAGTGCACCGGAAAGTGGTGAGGGAAAAGATTTTGAGGGAACCGGTCAACGAAGTGATTTTGGTTGGAGGGGGATTGCACTGATGGCAAATAACCAACTCATGTCAAAGCCCTTTCAACCCATTATTTACAACCCTGACTTGGGCGATTTGAGCCTTCTACTTGCTCCCCCTTACGATGTCATCGACGAAAAACAGTGCGAGCAGCTCTTGTCGCGGCATCCATACAATGCAGTCAGGCTAATTTTGCCGCCTTCCCTTCACCCCGACGACCCATCGCGTTACCACAAGGCTGCCGCCTTGTGGCAACAATGGCTAAGCGAACGAGTGTTGATTGAGATAAGTGAGCCATCCGTTTTCGTTTTGTCACAACGGTTCTCTCTGAACGGGAGTTTGAAAGAACACTTGATGCTGCTGACAACCATACCACTATCCGATTTTGAGTCTGGTCTGGTCAAGCCTCACGAACACACTATGCCGAAGCCGAAAAGCGACAGGCTTAACTTGGTTCGCTTGACAGGTGCGGAGTTTGGTCAAGTTCACGGGTTGTTGAGTGACGAGAAAGGCGAGTGGAGCAAATTGCTTCAAACTGTTGTGACCGAACCGGTGTGGTTGAAAGGAAGCTTGGACGGGGTTGAGAATCTGGTCTGGCGTGTCACGGACCGAGGGTTCAATGAGGAAGTTAACCGATTTTTGTCCTCTCAGTGGCTTGTTATCGCCGATGGACATCACCGCTACGAAACAGCGCTGGCTTTCCGCGAGGAAATTCCCGAAGCCAAATTGAACCCAGACCATCCAGCCAATTTCATCGGCATCGTGCTCGCCGATTACCAACACAACGCGACGGTGTTGCCAACTCACCGGCTTCTGCTATTTCACAAACCCGAGAGCGCTGAACGATTTCTTCAGGAAATTCGACGCCTACTTTGCACCAATGCAGTTGAATGGGACGGAACTGACGAGCGATTGCGGCAATTGTTTGCGAACTTGGACGGAATCCCGTTTTTGCTCGTCGCGCAAGAGCGAATTTGGTTCTTGACCGTGAGAGGAACAGAAAGCAGCATCCTCCGACCCTTAGAGCAACTACCGCAGCCCCTGAGACTGGTTGACACCGCCGTGCTCCATCAGGCGATTTTGCCTGTCGTTCTCGCTGCGGCTGGAGTTAGGCCCGAAGACTTGACAATTGATTACACTCACGATGCTCAAGTCGCACACCAGTTTGCCCAACGAAGCGGCAATGTTGCGATTTTGCTTCGCCCGATCCCCCTTGAGTTGGTTCGCAAAGTTGCTGAGCAAGGCTACCGTTTGCCGCCGAAAACGACCTACTTCGTCCCCAAGATTCCTTCCGGTTTGGTGATGCGCAAAATTCTTAACCGCCAGATTTAGCGAAATCCCATCAACGCCGGCTCAAAGGAGGTTTAAAGATGCCAGAACCGAAGTTTCTTGACGAACTCAAATTTGACGCAAATGGGCTCATCCCCGTCGTCATCCAGGATGCCGACACGGGCGAGGTTCTGACGGTTGCTTACATGAACCGCGACGCTGTTCGGCTGACCTTTGAGACAGGAAAAACTTGGTTTTGGCGACGCCGCCATCAAAGGCTGATGATGAAGGGCGAGCACTCAGGGCGAGTCCAGCTTGTCCGCGAGATTTTGGTTGACTGCGACGCTGACGCTTTGGTCGTTAAAGTTGAGCAAGTTGGCGGCGCCGCTTGCCATGAAGGCTACCCCAGCTGCTTCTTCCGAAAAGTCACACAAGACGGCAAGTTGGAGGTTTTCCAAGAACGAGTTTTTGACCCCAACGAAGTCTACGGCGAAAGGGGCAAAGGGTAAGGAGGGTAAAGCGGCTGTATCTGAAGGAGCAACGGCGGAGGCTATAAGGTTTCAAGTGCGGGGTGCGCATTCATTGACTTGCGTTACACCCCGCACTTTTCTCGGTCTCCTGTTCGGGAATCACTGAGCGCCACTTGCGAAGAAGTCCCAACAGCGCTGACCTTTTCAAAACGCTCCCTAAAGTTTCCCAACCGCTTGCAAAGCCTTCTTGATGGCTTCAACTTCGGCGTCGGTGCACGGGACAAGGGGCAAGCGGGGTGCACCAACATT
>JANZZQ010000008.1 GCA_026419315.1 Armatimonadota bacterium
AGTCGTAAGTGTTGACCATCTGGACTTTAATTGCGTCATAGCCGGGCTTCCAGTTTTTCAAGACACCGCGCTTTTGGAGTGCTGGGTTGATGACCATAGTCAGCAGGCTGCCAATAAACCCTCCAACAGCAACCCAGAACGGAACCACGAAGCCCCACAAGAAACCGCCCAAATCTGTGTAAATGGCGATGGGAGTTGCGGGCAAAACAGATTCCGCGTTCAGTGTCAAGTCAATGAAGGGGATGGGAATTAACTGCAAGGGTCGGTTCATTATTGCGCCTGTAACCGTTGGGATGCCAGCGTAAAAGAACCCGAACGCCAAACCAATCATTGCACCTGTGCTGAAGTATCGCCAGCGCCATGTCTCTTCTTTCCGGGAAATTTCCGCCAAAACGGTCGCTGCTTGGGCACCCACAGGTGCTAACGGGAAGGGCAACCTTTCGTAGTCGGAAGCGATTCGGAACAAAGTGTAGCCGGCGACAAAGTTTTTCAATCGTCCCAAAAAAAGCAAGGCGAAACTAACAGCGATGGGGATAAGCCAGTCTTTGTGGAAGAAGGTCCGGTAGAGAATTGCCGGCGAATCAGCGGGCGGAACAACCCAAGTTGGGATTTTGTCAGCGACGCCCAAGCCTTGAGTGACTTGGGAAGTCCGCATGAAAACATTCCAAATGTAGCCGGAGTATGGGTTCGTTCCCAAAATCGCTCCGGCAACGATAACGAGCAAATAAATCTCCTGGCGCTTCAGAGTGACGAATGAACGGCGAGCAACCTCAACGAACAAAATGACAGTGACCCACCTCGCAGCATCTCCGATTCCGATGCCAGCGACAAGCCCCAAATAAGCAGCCCCAGGGAGCATGACGAAGGCTACGAAAAGAGCACCGAGAACTGTCCTGATGCTAAAGCCCTCTTCAAATTCCTCAGGTGGCGGAGGCTCCATCAACCTCCGATACTGCTCCAGTTCCAATTGAATCCTCTCAACAGCCACCTAAAGCCCCCCTTTCATCACCGATGAGGGACACAGGGAAGGAAGGTCCTGTCCTGCGTCCCTTGTGCCAGGTTACTCTTACGCGCTCGCTATTCTTTCCTCGCCAATTGCGCTCACAGCAGCGAGACCTATTCGGATGTAATGCTCCCTCGTTTCCGGCCTCAGTGTTCGCCACAGCAGGAATTGTTTGCGAATTAAGTTCAAGAAGTTGCGGGTGACGCGTAACCACGAAGATTCGTCTCCGCTCTCACGCCTGATCGTGATGTGGACGGTATTGACAAAGATGTCTTCTGTCGGTCTCGTTTCAATGATGAAGTATTCACTGACACCCAAGTCGTAAGGTGCGAGCCAGACCATACACTCAAGCCGGTAGCCATCTCCGTAATCGGTCTGGAAGCGGCTCATCCTCACTCGGTCCGTTGAGAAGTGCCCCAGACTGTAGTCGGTATGTGCTTCAAGGTATTCGCGCAAGAACATGATGATGCCGATCGCTTGTGAAGAAGAAACCGTGAACGGCAGCAGGATGTGCAAGTAATCACCTTCAGGCGCTGGCAATCGCCATCGGCGCTCAATCCCGGGCACAGAAACTTGGGATGCCTTCCAAGCGGGATAAAGGGTGGAACCGAGAACCGTCGCCATCACAACCATGACGGTGAACACTGCTGCAACCGATGAGTAGTTCAAGTTCAAGCCTTCAATCAGTTGGTAGTTGACTTGAAGCATCGCGACGAACTGACCGAGCATGTAACCGACGATAGCACCCAATACCGCATAAACTGAGGATTCTGCAAGGAACAATGCACCAATGTGGACAGGCGCTAAGCCGAGGGCCGTGTAAATACCGATTTCACGGATTCGCTCGTAGACTGAACTGAGCATTGTGTTCAAGACGATGAGGGCAGCTATCAGGATTGGGATGAAAACCGTTTCAACTCCTGAAACTCCGGTGGCTCCTATTGAACTGCACAAGATCACTCTCCCCTTCTCAACGGCGAACAAGTTCAACTCGGTTCGGTCAATGAGGGTTTGCAGCTCCTTAGCGACATTTTCTTCGCTCCCCATGTTGATGCCAATAGAGCGCAAGTTACCGCCCGCAGCCATGACAAGATTGAAAGGCAAGTAAAGGACCGCATCGGGGTTCAAGTGGATGTATTCCTCTAACTCCATTGCGGTTTGTTGACCTGTCTGTTGCTGTTGCCGCTGGCGCTCCTGCATCAGCAGGTAGTCAACAGGCGTCAAAGGTTCACCGTCCAAGTCAACGATGTTCTTCATGACCTCAGATCGGATGATTCCTATGACCGGAAGAGTCATACCCAGAACGCTGATTTTGGGCAGGTTCCCGTTATTCAACCCCTCCAGAATTTCCCGTTCACTGATTCCGAACTGCTGCGCCATTCTTGTCGGGATAAGCGCAGCCTTTTCGTATTCGTCTTTGAACCATCGCCCAATAATCGCTTTCCTGATCGGCGTGACTTTTAGTTCATCGGGGTGCATTCCAACGATAGCGGTTGCGGAATAGACTTTATCCCCGCACATCACATCGACAAAGGATTGCTGACCGACCATTGCGGAGAAATACCATGCCCTTGGTGCAACTGGGTATCGGTCTCCGAACTCGTCTCTCAGTATCCTGGTTGTTGGCTCCCCTAATGGGTTCCAAGCTCGGTCCCTGATGAGGACGCCTTCGTAGACCGGTTTACCCCTCGGAACGGGGACTTTGTTGATTCGGACATAAGGGACGACGGAAGTAAAAGACAAAACAGTGAAGGTCAGGAGGATGAGGGTTATCGCTGTCAAGACGGTGCGCACCTTGCGGCGCCTCATGTTGGAGACACCCAAGTTGAATGCGGCGGTGGTCGCAGACAAACGACCGACATCGGCAGTGTGCATCCCCGTCGTTTCAATTTGAATCTGGCGCATTTGAGCTTCGAACTTCTGGATGATGATAACCGAGACGATAACAGCAAGTGTCAAGATGATAAACGCCAAAACGACAATTAGCGGGTTAACGGTAACGATTGCAAAGGCTGGGTGGACATAACGCATCACCGCGGTGATTAGGGCGAAGATGACGACCGTCCAAATGATTTGCCATTTCAAGTCAGTGGCATAAATGAACAGGCGTTCAGCGAAATAGGCGAAGGGTAGCAAAAGTGCCAAGTAGAACAGGATGCCCTTGACAACATCCATCGCCGTCTTTTGAGCATCGGGGTAGGCTTTCGCCTCGTAACTCCAAGCAGCTCGAGCATTGGTCAAGAAGGCATCGTAGCGATACTCCTTGAGCGCCTTCTCCGCTGCTATCAAGAACTCCCTTGCGTTCTTGTGCATCTGGCTCATTCGCGGGTTCTCAATTCCATATCGGCGCAATTTCTGAATTCGGTATTCGTCCAAAACCCACATGTCCTTTGCGACTTTCAACGGCGTGAAGTAGACAGCAGGTGTCTCACTTACAAGGAAACCTTCACCCAACTCCTCCTCGTTCTTTGCTCTTAGGATTCGCTCTGGGTGGCGGAAAAGTTCATCGGGGGCGTTGATTAGGACAAATTGCAGACCGAGCACCGACGCTCCCATCGTTATCTTAACTCGGACATCGGGAGGGGCGAAGACCACAGCACACGGCTCGTAGTAACTTGTCATCGGTTGGGGGATTGGAAGCGAGTAGCCGTAAAAGAAGGGTTCGGCGCCCGTTGTGGTGTCGTAGACATACATTTGCTGCAGTAAGCTGAACCTTCGTTGGTCAACCATGTCAAAGAGCATCATTGAACGGCATCGGAATATCGCTAACCTTCTTTCCTTTTCGTTCAAGTCCATCGCGAAGTCGAGGGGGGTTGCTTGTGCGCCCATGTAGCCCAAATCCGGTGCACGGGTTATCGCTCCTGTTTTGGGGTCAAGGGTAAAGGCTTCAAGCCTAACATTTCCCCACCTAAAACGGCTCATCGGGATTCCATAAAACTCGTAAAGGGACTTGACTTTCCTGTCACCTATTTTGCCCTCACGGGAAATGTCCATCAAGATAGCCCTAACGCCCATGTTAGTCTTTGCGTTTAAAGCTGTGTGGCGCAAGGTGACAATTGCCCCCTTGACAGGTTGGTCAGGGATTGCGAGGACGCTCTTTTCAGGGTCAAACTCCAGAACTTCGCCGCGAAGGACACAGAAGTTCTGCTCCAAATCGGTCTTAAGGATGTCGGTGGGTGCACGAAGCAAATCGTAAAGGGCACAAGCGATAACCTGAACTTGAGCCTTCAAGTTGGCAAAGTTAACTTTGTCAATGGTGTCAAAGGGAGTATCAACATAAGGGCGGGCATCGTTGACGGTGGCGAAGGCAATTCCTGTTTTAGCGGCGATGGTTGCCATTTCGCTCCCAAGAGCCAACCGCCCCAAGCAGTAGGTCCGCCAACTCTTGCCCTTAATTGGGTTAATGGCGTCAACAAACCTCATTTCGGGTTGGAAACCGAAAATCAGACCAACGCGCTCAACCGTTTCCCGGCAAAGTTTGCCGATGTCGGAAAATTGCCACTGTCTGTCTTCAGCGTAATCCCAGAAGTAGCCCTTGTAGAAAATCCCGCAAGTAGGAACCCTCGTTGACAAGTCGATGCTTATGAAGGCGAGCAAAGAAGGCGCTTTCCCTTCCTTGATTGCGGACTCGTTCTCCTTTTCCTTTTGCAGCCACTCATAGATGTATCTTGCTTCCCCTTGCAATCCCAAGCAGTGAGCGGAACTTGCGAGGAAGATGATGGTTCGGTCCGGTGGATAGCGTTTCAACAACCTCGCCAACTCAAGCAGCGCTGCTATACTGCAAGCCTGCTCTGCTCCGGGGGAGAGGGATGGAACGACGCTCATGCTGTCGTAGTAAGCCTGAACGACGATAACTTCGTTTCGCCGCTTCGGGTCAACGCCCCAAATTATGCCTTCAATGTTTCGGACAGGGACGCGCTTCCAAGTCATTCGGCACTTGACAATTGCTTCTAAATCCTTGTGCTGCTCCAAGAGCGAGAGGAGTTCCAGTGCGTCCTTGCGGGGCATCCAGTATCGGGGGATGTCAATGGGAGTTGTCAAGAATTTCAATTCCGCTTCGCCCCTGAAAGTGTCTTCTGGTTCGATGAACACCACAGCCTTTCCGCCGAGGAAGATCGCGTTAAGCCAATCGGTGCTTGAGTTGAACTCCATCAGGGCAATTGAACCCATAACCTTTTTGCCGTTGAAGGATTCAAGTCGCCCGATGCCTGCGTAAATCAAATGTCCCCTCAAACCTTCAGGCGGTGTTTGACTTGTTCTGACAAGGTTTGGCCAGAGCGGATAAATTCGGTATCGCTTGCCCAATTTTGGAACTTCCAGGTAGGTCGGGGTTTCTTCGATTGGCGCAACGGCGTAAAAAGTTTGCTCACGGACAGAATCCAAACCAAGAGCCAAAAATTGCTGACGGATGTATTCAGCAGCGAGGCGTTCGCCAGGATAACCCACAACTCGTGACCCAAAAGAAGAAAGGGTTTCTACAACAGAGCGGAGCCGACCTTCATCAACACCGTTGTAAAGTTCCCGGTAGACACCTACAGGTTGCCCCACACCAACAGACAGAACATTCACCACCACTGCCAGCAGCCACAAAAAGGTCACCTGATAAAATTCCCGCTTGCCCCGCATAATTCAGAGCCTCCTTGAAGTAGAGATCAGGAAGGCTGTCAGCCAATTGCCATTGTAACACAACTCACGTGAAAGGTCAAATGGGGGTGGGGTTGGAGTTCAGCCAGCGGTCGCTAACGAGGTCGCAAGGAAAGTTCATCTCGTCAGAGGGATGGAAAGGGTTGAGTGCTGTTGCGACACCGTAGAAACTTTAGCCTACCCATGAAGCCGATTCGACCGCACAAGGTTAGAAGACCCTTCCGAAAAAACGAAAAATTGCCCATTGCGCTTTCCCGACAAAGGTTAGCTTTAGCAGTGCCAACAAGTTCGGCCAAGGGTCGGTGTTCAAAACGAACCACAAAGTCGCCCCAAACGATAGTGTAGCTTTTGCTTTTTGGCTCGCTCCAAACTACCAAAACCTCCCCACCGGACCCAACCGTTTTCAGCGGCTCAGCAATAACTGCTTGGGACGACAGCACAGACCAAACCAAAGTTAGCAAAGGTTTCTCAAGGCTGATTGAGGCGAGTTTGGTGCCCGTTAGGGGGACCTGAACATGTGCAGGCTGGCACCTGCCACGCTCCTTAATGCCCCCCATCTGTCTTTGTGAACTTGCTTTCACCCTCTCAATACCAATTCGTGGGCAACGGCGACTTGTCAAAAAACCGATTGCTTTGCCCCGAAAACTCGCATATGGGTTCGTCACTTCAACCTTTTTCCCGCCTCACTTGTGGCTTACTTTCAGTCCACAACAGCTGCTCAGGTTGATGGTCGTCTGGGCACTAAACTTTCAATTGCCTAAGTCAAATTCCGGAGGCAAAATTTTGGAGGGAAAAGCGAACGAGAGGTGGGTTTGATGTCTTTAAGAGTTGCTGTTGTCGGCGTCAGAGGCGTTGGGAAGTTCCACGCTCAATGGTATGCAAAAGAAGGGTGCGAAATTGTCGCTTTCGTCAGCTCACGCCCTGAAACTTTGCCCCAGAACGAAAAAGCCATAAGGTCGGTTGCTCCCAATTTTCAAGGTCAAGGTTACACCAGCTTGAGGGATATGCTGGATAGGGAAAAACCCGATGCGGTTAGCGTGTGTTCACCGCACCACCTTCACGCCGAACACTGCCTTGAAGCACTGTCAAGGGGCATTCACGTCCTTTGCGAAAAGCCCTTGGTTTGGTTTGGACCGGGCAGGTTGGACGAAGCGCTTGAACAAGCCCGCAAAATTGTCAACTTGGCGGCGGAACGAAATTTGCAATTTGCCGTCAACACTCAATACGTGGCTGCTATCCCCCACTTGCTTCAAATTTGGGATAAACAAGGTTTGCCGAAAATCCCGGAACAGTTAACGCTGGTTATGGAGGCAAAGATGAAGGAGAGGGACACAAGCGGAGTGAATTTGTGGATCGATTTGGCACCGCACCCTTTGAGCATTCTTTTGGCTCTTTTCCCCGAAGCGGAACTTGACCTTGACAGTGTTGTTTTTGAGGGAGGCACCGATTCGTTAGGGGCTCATTTTTCCATCCACCATCAAAGCCGCCAAATCCCTGTCACCATCAGGGTCCGTCGCCACGATGGTGAACTGGAACGAAGCGTTACTTGGAACGGTTTCAAGGTAAAGTTCCTGCCGTGGGTGGGCGAAGACGGGGTTTACCGGATTCAACTGGTTTGGGCGAATGGTGCCCAAGTCGTGAAAGACTTCATGCAGGTCTCAATCCAACGGTTTGTCCAATCGGTTTTGGGTGAAGGAACCCCGTTATGTGATGCGACGGTGGCTTTGCGACAAATGGAATGGCTTATCGCCCTGACAAGAAAATACTTGACAGCGAGGTGGTAGTGAGCGGTATGGCGGTCAAATTGTTCATTGACACGGACATCGGTAGTAATGTTGACGACGCTTTCGCACTGGCCCTTGCAGCGAAGTTGCCCAACGTTGAAATCATCGGCGTCACGACAGTTGGGAGTATGGTTGCCGTCCGAGCACAGTTGGCCAGGAAGATATTGACAACTGTTGGCAAAAGGGGCGTGCCCGTTTCCGCCGGCTGCGCTCAAGGTTTGATAGAACCTCCATCTCGGCACGTTCCCGAACAGTCATCGGTTTTGGACGAAGTTGACAAACTTTTCTTCCCACCTGCAAACGGCGTTGACCTTCTCAGAGATGCCATTCGCCGCCACCCTGGCGAGTTAATCATTGTGACTTTGGGAGCGATGACGAATCTCGCTTTGGCTTTGAGGACCGAGCCAGCACTTTGCAGGCTAATCCGAAAAGTGGTGATGATGGCTGGAACGGAAGCATCCCACTATGCAGAAACGAATGTTCGCAACGACCCTGAGGCTGCTTGCATAGTTTTCAACAGCGGCGTCCCCTTCATCATGGTGCCAAAGGACGTAACTCAGCACGCAATCATGCCAAAGGAGTTAATGGACCGAGTGAAAAACAGTGATTCCCCTCTATGCAAGTTACTTTGGGAGAAGACGAAAATTTGGATGCAAACGACTGGCGCTTCCGCCCCCACCCTCAACGACCCGTTAGCAATCGCAATTGCAGTAAAGCCGGAGTTGGCGAAACTTGAACGGGTTAGGGTTGAGGTTGAACTTCACGGCACCTACACCCGCGGTCACACCATTGTCACACCTGAACCAACAGGACCAGGTTGGATTGTCCGGTCAGTTGAATGGGACAAGTTTTGGTCGCTTTTTGAAGAAGCAATCCTCTCCTAAACGCAGAACCTTCACTCAGTCTGCGCCGCCACTTTGAGAATCCCTTGTTTGACGATGGCTTGAACGAGAGGAATTTTGTAGGCATTTTGAGCCAGAGGTTGAGCTTTTGCTACGGAGGCTTTCGCTGCCTGCTCCGCCAACTCGGGTGTGATTTTCTTCCCTTTCAAAATAGCCTCCGCTTCAGGCGACCGCCAAGGTATTGGGGCAACCCCAGAGAGGACAATGCGAACATCTTCGCAAAGGTTGCCTCGTAGCCTCATAACTACTGCCGCACCAACCACTGCAAAATCGAAGGAATCTCTCTCCCTGAATTTCAAGTAAGTGCTGCGGGTATTGGGTGAAGGCGTTGGCACTTGGATTTCGGTCACGATTTCATCCGGTTCAAGAATTGTTTCGTGATCCAAACGGCGCGACGGCAAGACAAAAAATTCTCCCAAAGGCACAGAACGCTGCCCTCGAGGGGAAGTAATGGTCACAGATGCTCTGAGGGCAATAAGGGCGGGAGCGCAATCGGAGGGGTGGACGATATAACAAGGTCCGCCACCAAGAATCGCGTGAAATTTGTTTTCGCCGTTATAGGCGAAGCAAATGTGTCCACCCTTCTTCAAACACCTGGTATGTTCGTCGCGATAATACCAGCATCTCGGTCTTTGGCATAAGTTCCCGCCTATCGTTCCGATATTCCGAATTTGGGGCGTTGCGACCGACTTCGCTGCTTCAGCCAGAGCCGTGTAACGCTGTTTGATGAGGGGGTGAGCCTCAATTTCCGCCAAAGTTGTGAGAGCGCCTAACCGCAACCCTTCCTTTTCGCTGAAGCGGATATAACTGAGATTGGCGACGCCTTTGAGGTTGACAATTTTCTGCGGGGAGATTATTCCCTCTTTGAGCTCACCCAGAAGGTCAGTTCCACCAGCCAAAATTTTCGCCACTTCCCAACTCCTTCCCAACTCGCGGATCGCTTCCGCCACCGTCGTGGGCTTGACATACTCGAATGCCCTCATCTTTGTAGCCCCCTTTCAGAACACGCTTACGGAAATAAGTTTGACACATCCAACTTCACCTTTCATCCCACAAAGGTGGGGGCAACCGACCTTCAATTCTTTCGGCCCAAACCCTCAAAATCTCGGAAACACTCCACGCCTGTGCAAAGCAACCTCGCGGTTCGTGGGGTTCATCGCCGTCAAAAATTTCGGACACTTGTCCAACACAAGCCTCGCGCAAATGTTTGCGCAAAAAGTTTTCGAGCAAAGGACGAACTTTGCTTTGAAGCGTCCCCTCACCTTCCACGAGAGCGACCGCATCAGAATACGGACCAAACCACCACGCCCAAACTGTCCCTTGATGGTAAGCGCGGTCGCGCTCATGAGGTGGTCCAACATATCGACCAATGTATTTGGAGTCTTTGGGCGAGAGGGTCCTCAAACCACAAGGTGTCAACAGTTCAGCCTCAACGCGCTTCAAAACCAAACGTTCAGATTCCGGTGACAACAAGCGAAACGGTAGGCTCAATGCGAGTAGTTGATTGCACCTTACCGATGGGTCAGGCTCGCCGTCAGGGGAGATGACATCAAACAAGCAATTTCCGCTCGAGTTCCAGAAGGTTCGTTCAAAATTTCGCAACGCTTTCTTCGCCCATCGGGTTGCAACTGCTTCTACCCTTCTATCGCCGACCTGCCTTGCGAGGCGAGCGATGATTGCCAAAGCGTTGCACCAAAGGGCATTAACTTCAACGGGTTTCCCGGTGCGGGGCGTCACTGGCTTACCCCAAACTTTTGCGTCCATCCAAGTCAACGCTTCAGGGTAGGCATTGGGCACTTGGCACTGGACATCTCAGCCCCAAACCAGTAAACCGTCATCCGGGTCAGTGTGGATTCCAAAGCGAGTGCCATGCAAGTGGTAAACCAGGATTTCACAAAGCCGAGCCCAAAGCAAGTTCAAAATCGTTTTGTCCCTCGTATAGCGCAAGTAGCGGTAAAGCGCAATGACAAACCAAAGGGTCGCATCCACAGTGTTGTAAGCGGGTTTTTCGCCACTTTCGGGAAAGAAGTTCGGGACCATCCCCTCAGAGAAGTAACGAGCGAATGTCAGCAAAATTTCACGGGCGACCGAAAACCTTTCAGTAACAAGCGTCAATCCGGGCAAAGCAATGAGGGCATCGCGTCCCCAATCGGTGAACCAAGGGTAACCTGCGATTATCGTTTTCGTTCCCGTTGACGAACGCAAGGCAACATAGTCGTCAGCTGCCCGAAACAGAATTGTCAATAACTCCCGCCCATTTGCCTTCGCCGCAATTTGTTCCCTGCGCCTCTTTTCATAAGCTTCAAACTCCGGCACCACTTTCACATCATGCGGCTCAACCGACGCGACAATGTCGAGGTATCCTTCGGCTTCAAATCGTTTGAAGATTGTCCCAACGCAGAAAAGGGACTCAACATCGTCCAAGCCCCGTTCCGTTTCAACCGGAAGCCAAAAGTTGTGCCACCAATTACCTTCTACCCGAAAGTTGTCGCCATTGTGGGCGAAGTGGCAAATCGGGGGCTGGGAATCAGAAGTGGGGTGAATTGAAATACAGCCGCTTGACATTTTCACAATGAAAGGCACAACGGGTTGCATTGTCCAGTGATGGTCTCGCCAAGCGACAAACAAACGCACCAGGAAAGTTAAGGGACGAGATGGTCGGACGAAATAGCGGACGACGACGGTGTTGCTCATGTGGGGCATAAAAACGCGCTTGACAATTAATGCGTTCGGCAACTCGTAGCGCCACTTTGGACACCAATCCATTGAGAACTCCGTTGGTTGTGTCCATCCCGTTACCGTTCCATCTCGGAACAAATGCGGTTTGAGGTTGTGAGTTTGCCCGTCAACGCTGACTTGCTCATCGATGTCGGCGAAAAGGAGTGTCCGCCGAGTTGGCGGTTGAAGGGATGCTATTAGCAACCCGTGATAGCGCCTCGTCCTAATCCCGGAAACGGTGCCCGAAGCGTAGCCACCCAAACCGTTTGTCTCCAACCACTCCAACTTAGAAGCGGTTTCAAAAGTCAATTCGCTTCGTTTCCACTTCAGCACCTTACATCACTCGCCTTTCCCAAGCAAACGACGATTGCGGGTTGAAAAACTGGAAAGCACATTTTTTCGAGACGCCGAAAAATTTTAGCGGCTCAAGGGCGTCACCGTCCAAAGGTTTTTGCCGAAAATTCAGTGCTCGGCAAACCTGTCATTGCTCAACGGCTAAAGCCGCTGCCGTTTTAACCCATCCTCGTTTGTGCATCCTTTTCAACGACTGTGAAAGAATTATCAACGGCGTCACGGCGAATTTGTGGACCGGTTTCCACGGTAGCGTTAACCGAAAGGGGGCAACGAAGATGAGGTCGCTATGGCTAATCGGTCTGTGCGGGTTGTTTTTGGTAGGCGCAACCGCTCAAGCACCAAAGAAAAGTTACAAAATTGCGGTTGTGCCGAAAAGCGTGGCCTTTGATTTTTGGCTAGCGGTTAAGGCTGGAGCTGAGAAAGCGGGAGCGGAAGAAGGGGTGCAAATTATTTGGAAAGGGCCAAGCGACGAACGAGACATTGCAGGACAGCGTGCGATTTTGGAAAACTTCATCACTCAAAGGGTTGACGCCATCGTTTTCGCCGCTTGCGACGCGAGGGCGATGGTGCCCGTCGCCCAAAAAGCTTTGAAAGCCGGCATCAAAGTCATCACCATCGACTCAGGTCTTGAACCCGATGTTTCCCTTTGTTTCGTGGCAACGGACAACATAAAGGGTGGAAGGATTGCAGCAGAAACGCTTGCGAAGTTGATTGGCTACGAGGGCAAAGTCGGCCTCATTCCCTTTGTTCCCGGCGCCGCAACCTCAATCCAGCGAGAAAAAGGCTTCAAAGAAGGGTTAAAGAAGTTCCCGAAAGTCAAATTGGTTGCGACTCTCTATTCCGAAAGCGATGTGGCGAAAGGGATGCAGGTGACCGAAAACATGCTCACTGCCCACCCTGACTTGAAAGGGATTTTCGCCGCAAATGAACCTGGTGCTATCGGTGCAGCGAGAGTTTTACAGGCTCGGAAGTTATCTGGCAAAGTCAAGTTGGTTGCTTTCGATGCGGCCCCAACGGAAATTAAGGCGCTACAAGAAGGCACCATACAAGCTCTGATTGTTCAAAACCCGTTCAGGATGGGTTACGAAGGGGTCAAGATGGCAGTTAAGGCGCTAAGGGGCGAAAAAATCCCCAAGCGGATAGACACCGGAGTGACCGTTGTGACCATGGAGAACTTCAAACGGCCTGAGATTCAACGGCTACTGTTCCCGCCAAAAGCCAAGTGACCTGCTATAAAGCCTTTGCAAGGTTTCTAACCCACGGTTTTTGGAAGGTAAGGATTCAGCCCGACCAAAAGATGTTCGGCGCCGCAAGAAAATTGCCCTTCAAACGAGAACCAGGAAGGAGTGGTGCAGGTGAAGTTGCTGATCACTTACGAGTTGACACCGCAACAATTGGAACAAGTTCGTTTGACAGCTCGAGAGCATATGATCGTCTACACTCAGGAACGAAATGTCGCTCTCACTGAAGCGCAAGACACTGATATTGCCCTATTGGGCACGTTCGCAAAGGAGATTTTGGAAACGGCGACGAACTTGAAGTGGGCACACATACCTTGGGCGGGGGTTGACAGTTTAATTGAGGCTATACGAAAGACACCAGCGGTCGTCACCTGCGGTAAAGGGGTTTTCGATGCCCCGATGGCTGACCATGTTTTCGCCTTGCTTTTAAGCCTAACGCGCCAAATCAATGTTTTCCTGAGATACCAAATCGCCGGCGTTTGGCGCCGTGAAGTTCCCAATTCATCCTTGACAGATTTGTGGGGAAAAACGATGGGCATTGTGGGATTGGGAAACATCGGCAGGGAAGTGGCGAGAAGAGCATTTGCGTTTGGCATGAAAGTCCTCGCCGTTAAGAGAAAACCGAGCGCTATCTCGGAAGAACCAGTAGACGGGCTTTTCTTAGGCTACGAAGGCTTAAGATTGATACTCCCCGAGTGCGATGTCGTCGTCATCACTGCAGCCTTGACTCCTCAAACCCGATACTTAATCGGTAGGAACGAGTTGGCTTCAATGAAGAAGGGTGCAATCCTCATCAATGTGGCAAGGGGTGCGCTCATTGATGAACAAGCACTGGTGGAAGCCTTGAGGTCAGGACACTTGGCAGGTGCAGGGCTTGACGTTTTTGAGAACGAGCCCTTGCCTCCCAACAGCCCACTTTGGCATATGCCAAACGCGATCATCACGCCTCATGTCGGGGGGCTCAGCGAAAGAACGCGCCAGCGGATCTTTGAACGCTTCCTCGAGAACCTTCGCCGATTCTTTGCTGGTGAACCGCTGCTTGGAGTGGTTGACAAGGATGCTGGCTACTGAAAAGGGTTCAGGCTTTTAGAAAGGCTTAAAACGACGTCAATTGCCGTTTATAGAGCTGACAACAACGGGCTAAAATCCACTACTGCTGTTGCCTTGCGGCAGGTCTGTGAACGAAGCGTTTTGTTGCGTTTGCGATGCAAGTTAAGACGGAGGTGGGAAACGATGGCGGATGTCATCACGATTGAAGATTTCGCCAAGTTGGATTTGAGGGCGGGAAAAATTGTCAATGCACAAAAAGTTCCCGGGAAGGACAAACTTCTGGTGATGCAAGTTGATATCGGAACTGAGACGAGGACGGTGGTGGCAGGCATCGCTCAAGAGTTTACTCCGGAAGAACTTATCGGCAAACAAGTCGTTCTCGTCGCAAACCTTGAACCAAAGCGAATTGGAGGTATTGTCTCCCACGGAATGATTTTGGCTGCTGGCGAAGAAAAGGCGCTCGCAATCGTTACCCTTGACAGGGAAGTTCCACCGGGCACGAAAGTTCGGTGATAGATTAAGCGCCAAACAAACATGAGGAAGACAAGCGCAGTAGGCAAATTCGTCTGGGCAGCAACTTTGATTTGGGTTGCCCTTCTGCCTGCAAACGCCGCCCACAAACCAGAAGAAACGTTCCTTTGTCAAGGGAACTGGGACGGCCAGCAGGAAGTGTTTTGGATTTTCGGTTGCGACGGGAAGACGATGACCGTTCGCTTTCACCCCAATCGCTGTCAATTCCTCCTCGATGGTGAACCTTTGGGTTGGAGCGAACTGATTCCAACCCACCCAACACCGCCCGTCAAAGTGTCCCTTTACCGCAACGGATTTCGTTGGCTATTGATAACGGGGCGCAGGCTCATCGCTTTTGCCTTCGCCGATTTGATTCAAACGACCAGTTGGAGTGGAGCAGGGATTGAAACTTTACAACCTGCGTCGATTGTTTCGGAGCGATTTTGCATCCCGTCTGGAAAGTGGAAGCAAGTTGAGCTTGAGGACGGTTCAATCGTTTTCGGTCCAACTGAGCAGATCAGGTTGGCTACATTCCCTTTAACTCCGGACGCAACGGACTTGACAGATGTCTCTGTTACCCTCCCGGTTCAGCCCAATGGGGCGAGGTCTATCGGTGTTGGTGTTTGTTGGGGCAATGATGGCGGATACTTATGGCGATGGGTTCGCCGGCGAGGTGAAGCAACTTGGCAACTGGCAATCGCAAAACCTTCGGATTCTGGATGGGAATTGGCGACCGTTCATGAGGAACCCGCTTCTGTCTCACCGATCGGTTGGCACCATTTACAAGTTTGGCGTTCGGGAGACCAAATTTGGGCTGGTGTGGACGGAGAAGTGCTGACCCAAGTTCGGGACAACCGCTTTGGGTTGGGACAAATTGTCATTTGGGTTGAAAGCGGCGACTTGCCTCAACCGCTCATCAAACCTGTCAAGTTGAACCGATGGTGGTGTGCTGCGTTTTCCCCAGATGTTGACACATACATCCCCTTCCCCACCCTACTTGGGCGATGGCAAACGAAGCCTGAAGGATGGACTCTCGTAAAAACGGCGAAACATCCTTTCGCTTTGGCTCTCTTGGGGACACCGGATTTACCTTCATGGTGGATTGCGGATGTTTCGTGGCAAGGTAAGCCAATTGGGCTTGTCTTCGGGTGGCTTAACGAAAAGCATTACCATCTGCTCAGGTTGAGACCGTTGGAGAAATCGGAGACAGTGTCAATCCCGCATTCCGTTTTGGAAATCGTGGCCGTCCGCGATGGGCGTGAAAAGGTTTTGGACGAGTGGAAAATGTTGCTGGAGCGAAACAAGTTGTATCGGATGGCAGTTCAATTAACGGAGAACCGAATCACAGGGTTCGTTAATGGACTGAGTTTGGTCAGCGCTGAGGTTTCACCCGTAGGCAAAGTTGGTTTATGGGCGAACTCATCCTTGACGCTGCACAGGTTTTGGCTTCACACGGGAGGAGAGCAATTGGTTTCCCTGAGCCCTGAAGATGGTGGAATCCTTCATCCCGTCAGTGCCCCCCATCTTGTCGCCCATGAAATGGTCTCGCTCTCTCTTCCTGCCGGACTACCGCCGAATGTCCCTCTCAGCGCCAAGTTGAGCCAGGAACCAGTCACGCTATTTGTGGAGCGTCGAGGACAGCGGTTGCTGTTTCGCTTAGAAAGGCAGAGTCAATTGCTCGGCGTTACTTTAGTTCGTTTACCGCATCACACACCCATCACTATTCGGATGGAGAGGCGCGACCGATTGCTTTTGATTTGGCTTGACAATCAGCCCGTTTGGACCGTAAGGTTACCTTGAGTTCGTCAACAACCACAGGCTAAAGCAAGCAGCAAGGGTGACCAAGTTTGGCAGTTTTTGAGCGGAGGCTGCTGTCAAGCGTTCGCTATCCCCCTCACCGCTTTTAGTCACATGTAACTTTGGCTTTCAGACAATGCAACCAAATTTGCTTGAGATGGCGGGTTATAGAGTTTTCGGTTCACAGCATTGACCACAGGTTCTAACCTATGCATCAGTTCTCCAAACTGTTCGATCGTCAGCGACTGCGCTCCGTCGGAGAGCGCTTTTGCTGGGTTGGGGTGAACTTCCAAAATCAAACCGTCAGCCCCCGCAGCGATTGAAGCCAAAGCCATTGGTATAACCAAATCGCGCCTCCCTGTCCCGTGGCTTGGGTCTGCGATAACCGGCAAATGGCTCAATTGCTTTGCGGCAACAATTGCAGAAATGTCAAGGGTATTGCGGGTGTAGGTTTCGAAAGTCCGAATGCCCCGTTCACACAAAATCACATACGGGTTCCCCTCAATGCAGATGTATTCTGCTGCTTGCAACCATTCTTCAATCGTCGCTGACATGCCGCGCTTTAGCAGGACCGGTTTGCGCAATTGTCCGACTTCACGAAGCAAGGGGAAGTTTTGCATGTTGCGTGTCCCTATTTGCAATATGTCGGCGAACTCGGAAACGATCTCTACATCCCTTGCGTCCATGACTTCAGTTACGATGGGCAAACCCGTCAACTCCGAAGCCTCTTTTAGCAACTTCAAACCTTCATAGCCTAAGCCTTGGAAGGTGTGAGGTGAGGTTCTGGGTTTGAAAGCGCCCCCCCGCAAAACATCGGCGCCAAATCTTTGAACTCCTTTTGCGGCTTCCAAAATTTGTTCTCGGCTCTCAACCGAGCACGGACCAGCCATGATGATGACATGTTCGCCACCGATCACCTTGTCACGAACGGGCACTAAAGTTGTCTCATGTTTCCACTCACGACTCACCAGCTTGTATGGTCGCAAAATCCGTATGGCGTTCTCGACGAAGGGCAAACTTTGGATTTGCTCTATCAAGCGAGTTTTCACCTCCTCATCGATAACCCCGATGGCACCGATGACGGTTCTCTCTACCCCCCTCCAAACTGCGCTCTTGTAACCGGCTTCCTCCAACATTTGGCAAACCTGCTGAATATCTTCATCTGTCGCTCCGTGTCGCAGGACAACTATCATGTAACGACACCTCCGTTAAGGGTTTTTGTGGTTACTGCGATTGCGGTGATTTAGGTGGGGTAAGTGTGAGGGCACTATGAGGGATGGCGCCGGCGCCTTACCGGCGCCAGAAATAGAAGGCAAAGTAGAAGGCGCTGCGGAACACGGCACCGCTCAAGTTACCCTTCAGGGCGATACATTTTCTGTCCGCCGCCGAACTCATCTCCTTCGTCCCTCCTTACACGGTCGCCTTCATTATGTCGCAAGCAACTTGGCGTGTCAATAGACAAAAGGGCAGGTAGGGTTTGTTGCGAATTTGTGGATGCTTGCATCATACTAAAGCTTAGTTCGGCCGGAGTAAGGGTTTCATCTGGGAGGGTGTAAATTCATGCGACAGCATGGTTTCACGCTGATTGAGTTGTTGGTTGTCGTGGCGGTAATTGCGGTTCTTGTGGGAATCATGTTCCCGGTTTTTATGGCTGTGCGGGAAAAAGGTAGACAAGCCCAATGCGTTTCGAACCTGCACCAACTTAACCGAGCCTTTTACTTGTATGCCGATGACCACAATGAGACTTTCCCTCACAGACCCACAGACTTGACTGGTCATCCTGGAGGTGCTGGAGTTAGCCCCGACGGCAGCTGGCCACCGCTAATCATCCCGCCTTGGACGGCTCAAATTGAGGCTTACATCAAAAATCGTCAAGTTCTTGTTTGCCCGTCAACGAGACGGGACTGGAGTTGGCCGCTTTGGGCGGGAAGATGGGGAGTTCTCGGCGAAGACGGTCCGTGGCTTGCACCTTGTGGTTACCGAGGTTATGGCTCAGCGGTTGGTAAACCTGAATGGGATGTTTTCGTAAGTTACGGTTACAATGAGGCTGTCTCAAACAACTTCAACAACTACACAGCCCTTGCTGCATACCGGTTTCCGTCCTCATTTGGGTTGATTGCTGACAGCGAAGTGGCTTGGTTCACCCCCTTCGGAG